>JAHQXB010000091.1 GCA_029856435.1 Candidatus Jordarchaeia archaeon | reverse complement strand
TTTTTTTCAATAGGGATACAGTTTTTTGGGCTCATGGAGCTTTTTTGGCTAGCCCTTTATTTTTGGTTATGTGGCTCTTTTTTCATTTTTTTCTTTAGGGCTTCTATGGCTCCTCCCGCTTTTATGATTTCTATTAGGAAGTCTGGTAGTTTTGTTCCTTGGAGTTCTTGTTTTGTTCTGGTGTTTCTGACTATTCCCTTTTCGAGTTCAATTTCTATAGTGTCTCCTTCTTGGAATATTTTGTGGGCGTCTTTAACTTCCAATAGTGGTAGTCCCAGGTTTATTGCGTTTCTGTAAAATATTCTCGCGAAGAAGTCTGCCACTATGGCAGCTACGCCGAGTTTCTTTAGAACGTAGGGAGCTTCCTCTCTGCTGGAGCCGCATCCAAAGTTTTTTCCCGCAACTATGACATCCCCCGGCTTAACTTTTTTCGCAAAGTCTGGGTTCACCATTTCCATGGCGTGGCTCGCCATCATGTCTTCATCTCTTATGGTGAGATAGGGCCCAGCAATAATGATGTCGGTATCAATATTGTCTCCAAATTTCCAAACCTTTCCCCTAATTACTGTGGTCACGATTCTTCCTCTCCATTAAACTCTCATTCTCTAAAGGATATTCTCAAATTTTTCTGGGATCTGTTATTTCTCCTTTAACCGCTGATGCGGCGACCGTGTAGGGTGATGCTAGGTACACTTTGCTTTCTTTGCTTCCCATTCTCCCAATGAAGTTTCTGTTTGATGAAGATATGCATACTTCCCCTGGACCAAGGACACCGGAGCTTCCGCCGATGCAGGGTCCACAGTGTGGGTTGCATATAACGCATCCCGCTTCAAGGAATATGTCAAATAGCCCTTCATGCATTGCTTGGATGTATACCTCTTTGGAGGCTGGGATAACTATGCACCTCACTTCTTTGGGGATCACCCTGCCTTTCAAAATTTTCGCCGCGGCTCTCATATCCTCCATTCTGCCATTAGTGCATGAACCTATAAAAGCTTGGTCAATTTTTATTCCCTCCACCTCTGATACTGGCACTGTGTTCCCGGGGCTTGGCGGCTTGGCCACTTGGGGCTCAAGCCTTGAAATATCCATTTTGATTACTTCCTCAAATGTGGCATCAGGATCATTTCTTACCACTTGGAATTCCTCTCTAGTCCGAGACTTTACCCACTCAACAGTCTTTTCGTCTGGTTCAATAATTCCCGCTTTGGCTCCTGCCTCTATGGCCATGTTGCTCAATGTGAATCTCCCATCAATACTCAACTCTTTTACTGCTTCGCCAGCATACTCCATGGTTTTATAGGTGGCTCCCTCCACACCGATGTCGCCTATTATTCTGAGAATTATGTCTTTGCCCATAATGAACTTTGGAATTTTGCCCGAAATGTCAAACTTTATAGTGGCTGGAACCTTAAACCACAACTCCCCAGTAGCCAGAACCATAGCCATGTCTGTTGAGCCTATGCCTGTACTAAAAGCCCCCAGAGCGCCATAAGTTGTGGTGTGAGAGTCGCTGCCCACAATGAGGTCACCGGGCTTCACGAAACCCTTCTGGGGAAAAACCGCGTGGCAGATTCCCTCACGCATCCCTAACCAGTTCTTAATATTATACTTTTCCACAAACTCTCTACACTTCTGGTGAATGATGGCCTCGTCAACTTTTCCTGCAGGAATCCAGTGATCTATAAGCGCCACTACTTTGTCCGCGTCCCACACACGATCCAAGCCCAGCTCATCATAAATCTGAGCGATACGCAGTCCGGTCAAACCTTCTTACTTCTAGGGTTGATTTCCGAGCATCTCGTGCACCATTACGCGGTCAATCCTAGCGTTAACAATATCTCCAGGCTCCACTTTCTTATTGCCGGAGTGACTAGCCAAAATCTTCTCCGAAATCGTCATTCCCATAACAAGTCCTCCAAAAAGTCAGCTTACAACAAACTCAAACAAACATCAAAGTATGGAGTAATGTAGTTGTGTTTGCTTTTTTAGTTTTCTATCACCTTCTAGAACTGTTTGTCTCCTCAATTTTTTCTACTATAGCGTCGCCAACCTCCGAGGTGGTGCTGGGGGGTAAACCAGCATACCTCCCATAGCATAAGTCTGGTGTTCTCCTCCTTCCCTCAATTAAAACTTGGGCGACGGCACTCTCAATTATTGAGGCTGCCTTTTCGCAGGAGGTATCCCTATGTTTTAGAGCCAGCCATTCAAGCATCATTTTGCCCGATAGAATGGAGCCTATGGGGTTTGCCTTATTCTGGCCCGCGATGTCAGGTGCGCTGCCGTGAACCGGTTCAAACATCCCGTATTTCTCGCCAACATTTGCGCTGGGAGCCATACCCATTCCTCCAATCAGTACTGACGAAAGATCAGACAGTATATCTCCTTGGAAATTTGACGTCACAACCACATCGTAGTGTTCAGGTGCTCTAATCATCCACTGGGTCATGGCATCCACATACACGTAGTCCCTTTCAACCTCTCCATAGTTTTCAGCTATTTCATCGTAAATTTTTCTGAAGAGTCTGCACCCGTCTAGCACATTACTCTTGTCAACGCAGGTCACACGCTTCTTACCGTCACCTGGAGCCCCACCACGTCTCATGCATAAATCGAAAGCGTAGCGAATAATGCGCTCCGCACCCTTGCGGGTAATCACTCTCACGTCTACAGCCAGCTCCTCTACGCCTCCCCTATTCAGCATGCCTCTGATGGGAACATAGAGTCCTTCAGTGTTCTCTCGAACCACTATAAAGTTTACATCCTTGGAACTCTTTCCCAAAATACGGGAATCTATTCCCTCATATAGTTTGGCGGGTCTCAAATTTGCATATAGGTCTAAACCGAACCTCATACCCAACAGGATGTCCACACCCGCCAGGGCGCCCCCCGGTTTAATAGCTCCAGGCCATCCTATAGCTCCAAAAAGAATGGCGTCTGATTTTTTACAAGCCTCAAAAGCCTCATCCGGCCACTCCTTACCAGTCTCCTTATAGTACTTGCCTCCGCAGGGAAACTCTATAAATTCAAAGTTGAAACCATTGGCAGCATCCCTAGCGGCTTGCAAAACCTTAACAGTTTCTGGAACCACTTCTCTACCGACTCCGTCTCCAGGAAGAACTACAACTTTATACGTTCTAGTCAAAAGTGTGCCTCCGCAAAAAAGGGTCGAAATACCACCATATAAATATCATGTTCAACCAGATTTACCTATAAACCAAAAACCCATATCAAGTCTTCACGGGAAGGAGTTGGGGCTTACACATTTAGTTTGCAATTTTTGTTTTGGTTAGGGAGTATCCCTCTAGTTTATTTCCCTCAATCACGTTTGCTAGGCGTAGAACGTTAATTGCTCTGCGGGTTTCGAAACTGTTTATACCCCCTATTTTTTTGCTGCATTCCTCCCAAATTTTCAGCTCGTCCATGTTACCATTTTTGGATAGAATCTCTGTAATACATAGCATGCAGTATAACACGTTCTCAAAGGATTTTATCTTCTGTAAGACTTCGTAACCGTTTCTGGTGAGTTTGTAGTAGATGTGAAAAATGTCGCTTGGTGGGGGTTCGGGCCCCGCATATTGAATGATGCCCAGCCTCATAAGCTCAGACATTCGCGAATAACTAGAACTCTCCTTCTGTCCTGTAGCTCGGGCAATTTCAGCTGGGGAAACTGTACTTTTACCCATAATTTTGACAATTTTTTTCAGGTAGCCCGGCAATTGGTCGAAATTAAATTCTACATCGTCTTTGATTTTGTACTGGATTTTAACTCTCTTCACCAGATTCATTTCCCTCAGCTTCTCCAGCTGAGACCAGCAGGTACGCCTACTCACATTCAAAGAGCGTATCAGCTGCCTAGCGGTTTTAGGAGTTTCCAAAGCCAATAAGTAGCGCAACTTACCATACAATCTGATACAATCAATATCCCCAAACAAATCCACAACCAGAAAACCCAGTGGAGTCAAGGAAAAATAACCATTATCATTCAAAATAAGACCCGCCCCTGTAAGGGGCTCCAAGTACCTTTTTCTAAACTTGTAGGCGAAATCCCGGCCAAAACCCATTTGCTCCAACAAGGAATCAAAACTCAACCTCTTATTTTTAAAAAGCAAATTCATAAGTGCCTGCCGATTCCTACTCGCCAACATCTCAACAGCCCTTTCCGCACTCAACAAAATCACCGCTATAGATTAAAAAGGGCATATGAGAATAAAAATAAAGTGGAAAAAAGAAGGGATGCTTTTTCAGTCAATCAAAGAGTCTAACAGCTCAATGAGCTCGTAGAGTTCCAGCTTGCTGCCCGTAGCTTTGATACCATCCCTGATGTTCAGGAAGCAGAACGGGCAAGACGTTACTATGGCTTGGGCGCCTGTAGCTTCGGCTTCCTTAATTCTCTCAATCACCGCATCCATGGCTAGTTCAGGGTACTGAGTTTTAACACCGCCACCAGCACCACAGCACCAAGTGTTTTCTTTTATTCTGTACATTTCTCTGAACTCAACGCCCGGAATTTGTTTCAGCACATATCTGGGGAGTTCGTACCACTCCTCCTTCTCCTTCTCAATAGCTCTGCTGTCTATGAACCAGTTGTTGCTCTCCTCTAAGCGTCTCTTCTCAATGTCGTCGGCGATGTGTCTCGTAAGATGGCAGGGATCATGCCAGGTCACTATTTTCTTAAACTCTTTCTTAATCTTAAGCTTCCCCTGCTTCATCAAGTCCGCAATGAACTCCATGGTATGCACAGCTTTGAAAGGTAGTGGTTTTCCACTGTACTTTGGATAATCCACTTTAAATGTTCTGTAGCACCCTGCACAGCTAAACACTACAGTCTCGTATTTTTTGAATGTTTCAAGGTTTTGGTTCATAACCCTTAATGCTTCACTTAACTGTCCTGTCCTAAACAGTGGAGAGCCACAGCACACCTCGTCCGTTAAAACCGCTACTGGAACCCCTATTTTTCTAAACAGGCGCTCTGTGGCCTCAGCCACATTCTTAATCCTGTAGGAAGCAGTGCATCCCACAAAGTAAGCGGTCTTGGACTTGAGGTTCTTTTCGCCCTTTAGCCAAGAGGTTCTCTCTGCGTGAGGTTCATTGTAGGGGTTGTTCTTCTCTTTTACGTTTTTAGATAGTGCCGCAGACTTGGCTCCCAAGGGCACGCCCTTTTCCACAAGCGCCGCTCTCAGAGCCTCTATAACATCTACTGTGGGAATCTTGTTCTCACATTGTGCGGCACAGTTTCCACAGGTACTACACTGGAAAATGATGTCTCTCATTTCTTCGCTTGGTTCAAGTTCTCCTTCCAGAACTGCTCTAGCCATCCACATCTTGCCAGAGTTATAGAAGCCTTCCCACTTGTACTTATTTCCAGCAGGGCATCCCGTAACTATACCTTCGTAGAGTACGCCTCCATGCTCACCTAGTCCTTCCTTGTCAGGTTCACCGGAATAGGCGAATCTGCAGGCACCACAGTGAATACATCGGTAAATCTGTTTTCTCATTTTTTGTAGTCTTTCCATTTTTCACATTAACCTCCTTTAAGGAATTGCAAGTCTTCCAGGATGCATGATGTAGTTTGGATCCCAAATCGCCCGAATCTTCTTCAAATACTCATGATAGGTTTTCGCCCTACTATACATCATGGGAGCATGCACGTAAGGATCAGGCCTATACTCAACCCAACCCTTATCCAAGAAAATCTCAGTAGTCTCACGATTCAATTCCTGAACTTTGTCTACATCACCCGGCTTAGAAGCGTCGAAGCACACAATAGGCATACAGATAGCCTGCCTGCAGTGGTCAATGCTTGCAATCCACATCACTGGTGGGAAACCGTATTCCACCATCTTTTCATTGTAAATCTCTGCAAATTCGGCGCAATCCTTCCAGGGCGTGTACCACGTGATGAATAAGAATCCAGCATTCCAAAGCGAGTAGGGAATAGCAATCTTGTTTGGCTTCTTCAACCTGCTTGCAATCTGCTTCGGATGAAGCTTCCACTGCGGCAGCTTGTGGCCAGTCCTAGACTCATAACTCTTCATAATTTCATCGATGCGCTTACACACAAAGTCCAGTTCCTCTTGGCTATGCGCCCAAATCTCGAAGTTCATCCACCACTCGGAAATGCCAAGCTTCTTATAGAACTCATAATCCTTGGGAACCTTATCCTCAGGCCACCTCGTCATAACCAGAGGCCAGTTCCCTCCTTGAACCATGACACAGTGATCAGCGATTCCCATTTCATACTTGGAAACTTCAAGGGTGGCATCCTGCATGTCGTAGGGATTATCCATTCCATACGCAACCACTGTCTTGAAGTGCGGGTGAGGTACAATTTTTACTGCGGCTTTTGTGACCACTCCCATGGTTCCCTGTGCTCCCAGAAATAGTCCTCCAATGTCTGGTCCCAAGCCCCATTTATAGAACGGTTTTGCTCCGGGTAAGGCCCAGCTTCCGGTGTAGAGGACATCGCCGGTTGGAACAACCACTTCTGCTCCCAACACCATGTCCGCCTGTGGGCCGTATCTCCCTGTGACCATGCTAAATCCTCTTTCTAGTGCGTCACCCAAAACTGTTGCTGCTGGGGGGGCTCCATCAGGCACTGGTGGTGCCCAGTCGGGATAGTGTTTTCTGAAGTATGCCCACACTGTTCCGCTTCTAACGCCTGGCTCCACCACCATGTATCGACAATCTGTGTCGACTTCTACGATTCGATCCATCCTTGAAAGGTCTAGTAGTATTCCGCTGGGTGATATGAGTGGTGAGGCGAATCCTCCGCTTAGTCCTCCGGCCACTGGTGTTACTGGGATTTTGTTCTCGTTGGCTAGCACTAGTATTTTTCTGACTTCTTCTACGTATCTGGGTCGTACTATAACTTCGGCGGGTATGGATTCGAGGCCCATGATTCCTTTTGACACGTATGCATAGCGCATTGGGACACTATCGTTTACATACTCGTTTCCGACGATGCTTTTTAACGCGGTTATTATATCTTTTGTTACTGGGTTATAACTCAATTATTTTTCCTCCACGCTTGTTTGTTGCTTTGGGGGAACGGTACAACGATTTACTGATATTCTTTATTAATATTTTGCCAATTTTACCATCATGGTCTTCTTTGGGTTTTTGGTTCAAGGTGTTGTTTGGCTGGTTTGGAGATTTTGGTTGTATTGTTTGGTGATGGCTTTCTTTTTTCACAGCTCCTTGGTGTACTTGATGACATTTTTATGTAATTTACTACATCATGCCCGATGGAGAAGAAGCCCCCAATCAATATAAACTTTATCACAACTATGACAGCCAAAAACTTGAAACACCAAAAAAGATAGATTCAAGAAAAAACGATACACCTTTAAGAAGTGGGCCTATCCCCCTTCTCCACCGCTTCTAATCTCTTCTTTTCTTTTAAAATACTCCTAGCCACTGTTCTTCGCCGTTTTCCCAATAGTGGACTGCGGAGACTAACCTATTTTCCTCCGTTTGTTCCTCCACATAAAGGCTTTTTATAATTATTTTATAGATTGTACCGCACTTATTGCATTTTATTTTATAAGTTTTAATGTTTAGCAGATTTTTTCCCTCTTTCTCTGTCACGTCTTGCCTGTCTAAGAGTTGGAGGTCGTCTTCCTTCTCATTTCCGCATTTCATACATTCCCTAAGTCTGAATGCTTCCATGCCCCGTCTTCCCAGAGGTATATACGCTTTCTCTGGCAAATCTTTTAGACCCATAATCCTTCACCCAGCATAATTTTTCTCTGAGCATATTTTAGATTACAAGCCCTAACGGGTACTTATAACTATCGACCTACACTCTAAACCTTTTGGTAGTCAGATTTTGGGGAAGGATGTATTCTGAGAAAAATTAAAATTGGTATGGTCTTTAGTTAATTAAAAAGTTAAAGGTGTTTGAGTTTTATGCAGGCGGTTATTTTGGCTGGAGGTAAGGGTACACGACTTAGGCCCTTAACGGTGAACACTCCCAAGCCCTTGGTTCCTGTGGGCGGTATTCCCATAATGGAGTATACCATAAGGCTTCTGAAAAAGTATGGTGTCAAGGACATTATCATTTCTTTGGGCTACCTGAGTGAGAAGTTTGAGGAATATTTTGGGGATGGTTCAAGGCTGGGAGTTAACCTGACTTATTCTTATGAGGAGACTCCCCTGGGTACTGCGGGGGCAGTTAAGCATGCTCAAAGATTCATTTCAGATACTTTTATTGTTGCTAGCGGCGACGTGTTAACCGACATTAACTTGTCTGATTTTCTAAATATGCATCGCAGGAGTGGGGCTTCGGCCTCAATTGCTTTGACTAGATCCGTCAGTCCCACGGCGTTTGGCATTGTTTTCCAAGATGAAGATGGCTTCATAACACGCTTCCTTGAGAAACCGGGTTGGGGCGAAGTTTTTAGTGATATTATAAATGCTGGATATTATGTTATAGAGCCAGAGGTTTTGGAACTAATTCCGGAGAATAGGGAGTACGATTTCAGCAAGGACGTTTTTCCAAAAATGGTTTCTAACAGTCAAAAATTGTTTGGATATAGAATTAATAATTATTGGATGGATATAGGGACTCCCCAAAAGTATCTTGAGGCTAACTATGATGTTCTTAAGGGTTCTCTAAAAATTGCCCTTCCCTATAAGAAGTCTAAGGACAGTTTGTGGATAGGAGAAAACGTTAAGGTGTCTGAGGATTGTGAGATTTATCCGCCTGCGGTGATTGGTGACTTCTGCCGTTTAAGTAGGGGGGCAGTTATTGACCGCTTTAGTGTGTTGGGAGCTGGTTGCTATGTGGGTGAGGAAGCCCACATTAGTCGCTCCGTTGTTTGGAATAACACCTCCATTCACAAATCAGCGTCGCTTCGCTCCTGTGTGGTTGGCTCAAGATGTGAGGTGGGTGAGAAGAGTAAGGTGCTCGATGGAGCCATTATTGGTGATGACTGTATCTTGGGTCCAGAGAGTCTGGTACAGGAAAACATTCTAATCTGGCCCGACAAGTTAATCCAGAAGAACAGCATTGTGAACATGAATGTTATATGGGGAGTTATGTGGAAGAAAAGCCTCTTCGGAGATTATGGTATTTCCGGTCTTGCCAACTTGGAAATCACTCCAGAGTTCGCCACCAAGCTGGGTGCAGCTTTCGGTACCTATCTGGGTGAGGGTTCCAGTGTGGTGGTGGGTAGGGACACTTATCTCATATCTCGGATGATTAAGAGGGCAATGATAGCAGGACTTCAATCTGCGGGTGTGAATGTATTCAATCTCAGAGTTTTGCCCACTCCACTGATTGAGGAGGCTGTGAAGGCCAATAATGCGCGGGGGGGAGTTTCAATAAGCGTTCCCCGAGAAAACGAGAATGTAATAAATGTCAGACTGTTTGACTCAGAAGGAATTGATCTGAATGAGACAGAGCAGAAAAAAGTGGAGGACATATTCTTCAAAGAAGCTTTGAGGAGAAGCAAATCAGTGGATGTAGGTGATATACTTTACCCCACCCGCTTCGTGGAATCCTACCTGGAAACCTCAAGGAACTATCTAAACACCAAACTGCTTTCTTCCGCCAAAACGCGTATAGTAATAGACTGTGCTGATGGCAGCAGTTCCATGATTGCGCCAACATTCCTTAGAGACCTAGGATGCGAAGTAATCGCAATTAACGTTTCCTTTGGAGAGTCCACCCCCAGAAGAACTCTACCCTCCACCCCAAATTCTCTCCACACTCTTAGTAAGACTGTTAAAGCCCTTGACGCAGATTTGGGAGCCACTTTTGATAGTGATGCTGATAGGGTGTTATTTGTAGATGAGAGGGGGGAAGTGGTGAGTGGTGACACTTCAGTGGCTCTTCTAGCCCTAGCTGCTCTAATGGAATTTGGAACGGGAAGCAAGATAGTGGTTCCCATCAGTACCAGTCAGATAGTGGATATTTTGGTTTCTGAACATCAGGGAGAGGTGATTAGAACCAAGTTGGGACTAAGGCCCCTAGCAGAAGCCGTTATAAGACATAAGGCAGTGTTTGGAGGGGATGAGACCGGTGGCTTCATCTTTCCTCAAATACGCCCATTCAGGGATGGGGTAATAAGTGTCGCTAAACTCACAGAATTCCTGGCGAGAACTGGACGATCCCTATCAGAAATTATAGGAGATATTCCCAGATTTTACACTATGAAGGAATCCATACCAACTCCACTTCAGCATCGCGGTGTAATTATGAGAACAATCTTGGAGAATGCTGAGGGGGAATCCTTCGACACAATCGACGGAATAAAAATCTACCTCGACAAGGGCTGGGTTCTAATCCGTCCCTCCTCAGAAGAATCCGTATTCGACATTTTTGTAGAAGCGCAAACTGAGTCTAAGGCTAAAGAACTCATCAAAAACTACACCAAAGAAATACAAGAAATCCTCATGGAAATCGAAAAAAGCACATACAAGGCATAAATCAAACATTATACCCTTAAGAAATTTTTCAATCAGTTTTTGCACGAATAGGAAGATTTTTATGAACATAGGTTTCCCACCAAATCGCTAGGTGGGAGTTCAAAATGCCAAAGAATTTTACAAAAATTTACTGGTTTTTATCCTTTGGGTTTTATCAGTGTCGCAAAAGACTCTAATACTATCGTGGATAGTATTTCGAAATAAGCTTTTGGAGGTTCAGATACTCCTCTAACTCCCATACCTAGAAAACTCTTTTGATTGGTTTTTTCCCTTCCCACAATTTTGATAACCTCATCTGCGATTTTAGCTAGAGATGAATCCTCCCAAGAAGTTATAGCGATGACTTTTCCATGGGACTCCTTTGCAGCCTTAGCCACGTTTAAAACTTCACTGGTCTCTCCACTTCCGGAAATGGCTATTAGTAAATCCCCCTCCACTATGGGCGGGATGAGATCCGTCATCTCAATGCTTATAAAGTAGACTTTGTAACCCTTGGGTAGCAGCCGCATTGCAAACATCATACCCGCAAAAGAAGATCTACCCTTACCCGTAATGAATATCCTATTTGCTTTCTGGATGTAGTCTTCAAGCTTTTTGAATTCATCAAAGTCTATTAGGGTCAAGTTCTCTTGCAATTTTTTGAATGTACTATTTATTGCACTGGTAAGTTCCTCGCCTTTTTCCATTCATTTTTACCTCCTTTTTTTATAATATATCCTCACAGCATATAATCATTATGCAGTCTACCCATTCATCGACTTTTAAAATTTTTTATAAAGACCACTTGGTGATGCAGATTTATTTGGCTCCATCTCCCTAATAAGGCTCCAAATCGTGAAAGAAGCCCTATAAACACCCCTTTTTGAGGCGAAACCGAACGATTCTACATCACCAAGACCACCTCAAGAAGACCACCGTTTTCAAACAGTTGATGAATTGAGGAAGCTAGCGAAGTGAATAGAATATCGAAATGTTCCTCAAAGGGAACAATCGGAGAAACCCAAGCCACGCTGTGCGAATGAAGCTTGGGATACCCGAAAAGGGCTTCAATACGTTCGGCAACGGATGAGTGCCAAGCTCGATGTCTGGCGTAGGGGCTGTCGTGAACCAGCCCGGAACTGGGGCAATGCGGCAGAGAACATGGAAGCGTTCAAAGTTCGACCCCAGAAGCCACCCTTTTCAAAGGGTGGCAGTTCACTTCCCTTACAGGAGATGCAGTTTCGCTCGATTTCGCCTTCAAAAGTTCTAGACTCGCAATAATTCGTTTTCGTGTCTCATAGATGCAGTTTCGCTCGATTTCGCCTTCAAAAGAAGCTTTTATAGGGCTTCTTTTCTGATTCAGAACCTCGAAATGAAGGGTAGAATCGGGCGAATCTACATCACCTCCCCTACATTTCTCCACCTATGCTAACAGTTCTAAAATAGCGGTGTTTCAATAGAATTACGCTGATCTACACCCGGATGCCCATGGAGCAATTACAACCCCAAAAGAGACAAAACAACCACCAGACATCACAACACAAACCATCCAGAAATAGAACAAACAGAACAAACTACAAACACTCACAACTTGCCGGCATTCGAAAACCGACACCAAGTGAAATAAAGCAACTTCCCCACACCCACAAACAGACAGAGAACATAGCGTACACCCACACGTCACCAGCATCCCAAGCGCAACAACCCCTAAAAAAGGGGAACCACTCAAACAGAGAGCCACAAAAGCACCAACCGACAACGGCTCCGGAACAAAAAATGGAAAAACCACCAAACTCCTACAGCTAGCGGCGGATCACAAGGGTGGATAAGAATGTTAACCTACCCCAATAGGTTAACCCTCTTCGGCTTCCCCACCCTCCAAACGCTACCCGCTCCCCTGGAATAGAGTTGGAAACAGTCAAAAAA
>JAHQXB010000074.1 GCA_029856435.1 Candidatus Jordarchaeia archaeon | reverse complement strand
ATTAGTTATATTGGTCTCCGTGAAAAAGAGGGCAAAAAACGCTTTTTTTGGGGAAAAGAAGACTTCATTAACCGTTTATGCCCGGGACACCAAATGACAAAAAACTTTTCAAAATTATTACCCAAAACAGTAATCAAACCAACCCACACCACAAAACTTCCAATAAGAATAAAAGCACAAAAAATACGTATTCACTGGAAACACAAGAAAAGAATGGAGGAAAAAAATTGGGAGAAAAAAAATATGAACTACTATCAACACCCGAAGCACTACCCGAAGGCATAGACCCAGAAGAATACATAATCGCAACCTACTACACAATCCAACCCTCATGGCTGGACGGATACACACTAGCCCAAGCCGCAGCACTAGAACAAAGCACCGGAACATGGACCCCAGTACCCAAAGAAACACCCGAAGTCAGAAAACTACACGCAGCCCGAGTAATAGGAGTATACGAAATCCCACCCCACCAATGGCAACTACCAAAAACAGAAGAAAGACACTGGATAATACAAATAGCATATCCCATAAGAAACCTCGGAGAACCTAACCTACCCCTACTATTCAGCACAGTAGTCGGGAACCTCTCAGCTGCAGGAAAAATAAAACTCCTAGACCTCAACTTCCCCAAAAAATGGGTAGAAGGATTCAAAGGACCAAAATTCGGAATACAAGGAGTAAGACAAGTACTAGGAATAAAAGACCGACCCATACTAAATAACATGATAAAACCCTGCGTCTACTCACCATGCGAAATAGGAGCAGACCTAGCATACCAAGTCGCAGCAGGCGGAGTAGACCTCATAAAAGACGACGAACTACTAGCAGACATGGAACTAAACCGAGTAGAAGACCGAGTAGTAAAATTCATGGAAGCAATAGACAAAGCAAACGAAGAAAAAGGAGAAAAAACACTCTACACAGTAAACATAACCGACCGACCCAAAAAAACCCTAGAACTCGCAGAACGAGCCATAGAACTAGGAGCCAACGCCCTCATGGTCAACATCATCACAACGGGATACGAAACATTCAGAGACCTAGCAGAAGACCCAAGCATCAAAGTACCCATTTTGGCCCACACTGATTTTGCTGCCGCCATATACCCCTCACCCCACTACGGAATAGACGCCAGACTCGTACTAGGAAAATTCTGCAGACTAGCAGGAGCAGACATAGAAGTTTATCCTGCTCCCTATGGTAAGGCGCCTTTTATGAAGGAGACTTATTTACAGGTTTGGCGTGAGTTGACTTTTCCGTTTTATCATTTGAGACCGACGATGCCTATGCCTGCTGGTGGTATTATTGTGCAGCTTGTCCCTCAGATTATGGCGGACATTGGTAGGGACTTTGTGGTGGGTGTGGGTGGTGCGATGCACGCCCATCCTGATGGTCCTCGTGCTGGCGCTATTTCTTTCCGTCAGGCTATTGATGCTGCTATGAAGGGTATTCCCTTAGAGAAGTATGCTGAGGATCACAAGGAGCTTGCTCGCGCTCTGGGTACATGGAAGACGAGTAAGCTGGTGTAAAATGGCTTGGTTTCGGGGTCTCCTCCTTTTTATTTTTCCTTTTATTGTTTTGGTAAAATTCGTTCGTTGTTTTCTGTTAATTATGTGCAACAATGGTTGGCTAGTAATAAGCTTATTTTGCATTTTGGATTACTTATTTTATGGTTACGCATCAATTAGGCAGGTTAATACAAATATCATTCATAGTATATTCCGGATTAGTTTTGATTTTTTCTAAATCTTTTGTTTATGGATTTTTTCTTTGATAAAGTTCAGGATTTGGATTATCGCTTCTTCGGGTTTTTCGCTTATTTGGCTCTCCTGGGCGTTGTTCTCTGTTTCGTTGTGGGAATGTTTTCATATATTTTAGGATTCGTGGGGGGGTTATCGTGTCTGTGCATTCCGCCGTTTATGTGTCTTTGCTCCCAGTGGTAAGCGTATCTTCCAAGAATTTTGTGGGATAGCCAAACATCGAGGTAGCTTCCATCTATGAGGTAATTATTTGTTCTCAGTTTTAAAAACGGATCTATTTCAACTTTTCATTGCAGTTTTTGAATGTAGGGATGAGACTATTAGGCTATTTTCTTTCCTTGTTTAAGTTCTGTTGAATCGCTAATAGGAGTTGGTTATACGGATGTGGATGTATATGCCGTTATTAGATTTCCCATTGTTATTATAGTCTTCAGAGTGATATTATGCTGAAAGGGGAGCTACGATAGGATACTTATGGCTCCTCCAATTTTGTATGTATACTCGCTGGTATTCATTTCTACGATGATAGGCACGATGAGGAGTAGAACCGATACGAATGAGGTTTGTAGCGAGTGTAGAGACAGTTGGAGAATGGGGTATTGGGTGGGGGATAAAACCGGAGAAAAAACGAGGCCTAAGTACCGAAATGGTAAAGTTAATTGCGAAACATAGGAGGATAATTCTCATAAAAGCGTATTAGTTTTAGGGATTGTATTTACTGAAGGCTGTTGTTATGGTTCCTGCTATTCCTCGAATTGCTCCACTTAGTAATATTGCCCTTAGACTTTTTCAACATCTTTTCTTTAGAATTGAAATATTCTTTATTTGGGGGGAGTCTTATAATTATTAAATTTTTGTTGAGGAAACCATTTAAATCGGCCTTAATTTTATAGTCGTCAGCAAAAAATTAAGCCAGACGAATACACTATTGTTATGAGAAACTCTAGGTTTTCATCCTTTATCTAAAACGCGTAAGCGTATGTAGGTTTGCTATGACTTGTAAAATGGAAGATTAAACTATTGAGATGGATGCAGAATCCATTCTCTCTATTGGGGAACAATGTTGAGGTTTACTAGGCAAGTAAGACCAAAAAAAGGGGAGGGATGTTGGTTTAGGTTACGCTTTTGGATGGGTTTCGCCTTTGTTTAGGGTTTGGTAGACTTCTTTTAGTTTGGGGTAGATTCCTTCGAATACATTGTACATTTCGTCATATATTGGTTTTAGATTTTCGTTTGGGTAGTAATCTTTTTCGATTTTGATGACTTTATCTACGGCGGTTTCAAAGTCCGGATAGATTTCTAGTCCCACCATAGATATTATGGCGATTCCTAGTGCTGCGACGTGGCGGGGTTCTTTGAGGGGACGGATTCTTTTGTTTAGGACGTCGGCAAATATTTGCATCCAGACGGAACTTATGGCTCCCCCTCCGCAGGCGTTTAGGGATGGGATTTGGGGTTTGGGCTGGTTTGGGTCTAAGACTCCTCGATCGAGAATTTTTTGTATGTTTTTTGTTATCCACCTGATGTGGTAGGCTACTCCTTCCAGTATGGCTCTAGCTATTTCGGGTCTGCCGTGGTGGAAGCTTAGGTTTATGAAGCCCCCTCTGACCATGGTGTCTTGTATGGGGGCCCTTTCTCCAAGCATCCAGGGTAGAAAGATTAGCTTTTTGGCGCCGGGTCCTACTGACGCTGCCTCTTCGTTTATGACATCGTAGGGGTCGCATCCTTTCTCCATGGCCATTAGGCATTCTAGGCCTCCGAGGTTGTCTTTGAACCATTTGAATGGGGCGGCGACGCTTTCCATTTCGCCGATGAGCATGAACTTGCCTGGGACTCCGGAGTATATAGCGGCTATGCCTGTGTCGGGGTCGGCGGTGAAATTGTCGACTGTTACTGAGACCCAGCCGGATGTGCCGAGGTAGAGGTGTCCTTCATTTGTCCTTATTGCGCCGGAGCCTACGTGGGTGGCGGGGGCGTCGCCTGCGCCGCATATTACGGGTGTTTCTGTGGTTAGTCCCAGCTGTTGTGCGGCTTCTTTTGTTAGTGTTCCTACGATGTCTGTGGTTTTTACAACTTCGCAGAGTTTGTCTCTTGATAGGCCTACTCCCTGTATTAGTTCGTCGACCCAGACATGGTTTTGGATGTGGAAGAGTCCGAAGAGGAGTGCGGTGCTCCAGTCGGTGTAGAAGTCACCTACGAGTTGGCGTATTACGTAGTCTTTAACGTCGCACCATTTGTAGGCTTTTTGGAATATTTTTGGTTCATTGTCGCGAATCCACCAGATTTTAGGGATGACGTCTTTTGCTGTGGTCATTGGTAGGTTTCCGAAATCTAATAGTTGGCTTATGGGGTCGAATTTGGCTTCGAACTCGTCGGATTGTTTTTCGCTTCTTGAGTCGAGCCAGATCATTGCGGGTCTGAGGGCGTTTCCGTCTTTGTCTACGGGTATTGCGGACATCATTTGGGCGTCCAGGCTTATTCCAATCACATCTTTGGGGTCTACTTTTGTCTTTTTTATGAGTTCTCGGGTTGTTTCCACTACTGCGTTCCAGTACTGTTTTGGGTCTTGTTCTGCCCATCCTGGCTTGGGATAGTTCACATCGTAATTTTTCTCGGCTACCCCTATTATTTTGCCAGATGTACTTACCAGTGCAGCTTTGTTACCGGATGTGCCGACATCGTGTGTTAGTATGCATTGTTCTCCCAACTCTTTTAGCCTCCCATATTTTTAGGGATAAAATTTCTCAATTTTTATGAGTCTCTATCAAACTTCTTTCTTAAATAGTTTCTTAATTATATTTTTGAAATATAAATAGATTTTCGGGCTGTTTAGAACAATTTAGGAGGAGGGCGGGCTACTGCGTTTCCCAAGGTGCTGAGAGCGATTTTTCCCTCTTTTTTGTTAAGATAAGCATGTTTTTTTGCTACCGCAATAGGAAATATCAGCAAATGTATCGGAAAACCAGATGAAAAAGGCACCCACAATTATTGTGGGTAATCGTGGGAGGAAGCAAGAGAAGCTTTGTAAATTTGGATATTTAAAAAAAAGAAAAGTTGAGGATTTAGTTTTTTAGGCTTTTATGAGGGGAGTAACTGTTTGTAGGCATTCTTCGAAAATTTCTAGGGCGCGGTCAATCTGTTCTCGGGTAATTACTAGCGGGGGTTTAATTGTTAGGGTGTTTCTATAAAAGTCTCCATGTATGGTTATTACTGGTTGGCTCAAGTCTAGTATTAGTCCCCTTTTGAGGGCTTCATTTACGAATTCTTCTGCTGCGGTGTTTGCGGGAACTTTTGTTTTGGGGTCTTTTACGAGTTCCACTCCTTGGAACAGTCCAATGCCTCGCACATCACCCATTATGGGATATTTCTCCTGAAGCTCCAGGAATCTTTTCATTAGGTATCTTCCCATTTCCTCAGCTCTCTTAGGCAAATCCAGCTTTTCTATGAGCATCAGGTTTACTAGGGCGGCGGCGTAGCAGACGGGGTTTGCGCTGAAGGTACTGTGCTGCTCTGCGGGGGTGAACATGCCCAACTTCTCGCTCGCCAGTGTTGCGCCCATGGGAAATCCGCCTCCCAGAGCCTTAGTGAGAGCCATGATGTCGGGAATTGTCTTATAGTACTCAGCTGCAAACATTGTGCCTATTCTACCGAACGCGGTTTGAGACTCGTCAAAGAGGAGTAGGAGATTGTTCTTATCGCAGACCTCTCTGACTCCCTTTATGAACTCGGGGGGAGCTGGCACTTCACCCATTGGTCCCTGGATGGGTTCTAGGAGCACGCCTATGGGTAATCCTTGACAACCGTAGTCTATGGTTTTTTGGAGCATGGTTAGACACAGATTTCCGCATTCGGAGATGTCCTTTTCGCCGAAGGGGCATCGGTAGCAGTAGGGGAAGGGGGATTTAACAAAATGTTCTCTTCCGAAGCCACGGTACCGAACTACTAGGGGCATATAGTGTGTGGGGGCCATCATGGCGAGAGTGTTGCCGTGGTATCCTCCCCACATGGTTATGAAAATATCTTGGTCCGCTGGTCTATTCACCATGGCCAATTTTAGAGCCACTTCAACTGCCACAGAGCCCCCCTGGGTGTTTAAAACGACATTTTTCAGGTTGCCAGGGGCTATTTCCGAAAGTTTGTTGACGAGTTTTATGCGGGGAATCGTCTGAAACTGGTTGCGGGCGTGAGATAAGCGTTTCATCTGCTCCATGGCGGCAAACATGACATCCTGCTGTATGTAGCCTATTCCCAGAGTCCAAGCTTGAGATGTAAAATCAATGTACTCATTACCCTTGGAATCCCTAACTCTAGCCTCACCAGGTATACCCTGATACAGAATGACATCTTTTGAGGGAACAAGCTCATGCTTATGACAGTTCTGTAGTTCCTCATCAGTCACTTCGGACAATAAATTGATGATTTCTTCTTCTGTGAAATATTTCGGCTTTATGTCAGCCACTCCTCAACACCACCAACAATCTTAATGATTTTTGTCACATTTCAGAATTTTTAATCAGTAGCCGTTTTTAAGTGTGACACCTGTTAAATTCTATCTTCTATGGACGTATAAAAGTATCTGAAATTTCACCCCTCTTTGGTGAGTTTTTCAAACTATTTTGCTACTTTTTCTTGGGCGATTATAGCTGCACCTAAAGCTCCCACTATTTGTGGTTCTTCGGGCACCAAAATTTTGAACCCTACCTTCTCTTCTAGGGCTCGTATAACGCCCTTATTTTTAGCTACTCCCCCACTCATAACTAAATCCTTCTCAATTTTCACCCTGCTGGCCATTCCAAAAACTCTGCTGGCAATTGCATCATGTATTCCTGCAATGATGTCCACTTTGGGGGTTCCCTTAGAGATTTGCGAAATTACCTCGGACTCCGCAAAAACTGTGCAAATGCTACTAATCTTTGCCCTATTTTTAGATTGAAGAGAGAGGTCTCCCAGATCCTCCAATTTCACCTCCAGAGCCTTAGCCATAACTTCCAGAAATCTCCCCGTACCAGCAGCGCATCTATCATTCATAGCAAAGTCCACCACCTTACCGTTCTCACCTAACTTTATGGCCTTACTGTCCTGTCCTCCAATATCTATCACCGTTTTTGCAGTGGGAAAAAGTGAGTAAGCACCTTTAGCGTGGCAAGATATCTCGGTAACCTGCAGATCTGCGAAGGGAACACTCACACGACCGTAGCCTGTGGCAACTGTAAACTCAACATTTTTCAAGCCAAGCCCGACCTTGCTTAGGGTGGCATCCATAACTTTCTGTGCGGTTTCCCTACTATCTGACCCCGAGGGAATAACAGTGAAAGCTAACACTTTCCCATCTTTCAAAATGACTGATTTTGCGGTAAGCGCTCCAATATCGATTCCAGCAACATACATAACAGCTATCACAACATCCCAAATGGTTAATGTAATCGAGTGGCTCAACGCATAAGTGGAGGGATCAATCTATTTCTTCTCTAATAGTTCCATGAAGGCGTCAATTCTGGTCTTAATTTGGGCGTCGGAGTAGGCTCTTCCATCACAGTGGTCTCCTTCTAGTATTAGTGAGGGTATCCCAAGTTCTTTCATCAAGATATCTTTTAGTTCATATTGTAGTAGTGATAAAAATTTACAGCTTCTGTTGGAGTGCATTACGGCTCCGTCCACCTTATATTGTTTACAAAGCTCAACCATGGACCAGGCCCTATTGTTCAGCTCTATGAATGGAGTTAGATACTTCTTGGCTAGAGATTCTAATGGTTTTTGAGGGTCTAGGCGTCCACTCCAAACCATGGTGTAACCTTCAAATACAAAAACCGCTCCATACTTTTGAAAATAGTTTGTTAGTCCCACATTATACCACATGACAATGTTGTCCCATGTTAGACGGAACCTCTCCACGGGAACGGTGCCAATCTTGTTTTTAACTCTCTCCTTAACTTCGTCCCTCAGCCTTTCATAGAACTCTACAGCTATACGGGTTCCAGGAAGAGTCACTATACCAAACATACAGGATAATATGTCGGCGGCTCCCACAGGGCAGGGAACATTTTTGCGCATTTCCATAATTTCGTCCCAAAGAACACTCGCCCTATCAGACAGTCTAACCACTTCTGCGAGTTTATCATAATCCATTTTTTTCCCCGTTTGCTCCTCTAAAAACGCTATCAACTCTTCAAGCTGGGCTAAGTAGTGGTCTATGTGGTACTCTTCCACTTTACCGGTAATGTATGGGGCGTCTATTATGAAGAGGGGACAGTTAAATCTGCGGCTCAATACTTGCCACCACTTTACATGGGTCTTACAGAATTTCCTTGCAACAACTAAAAAATCTGGAGGAGCAAGGCCGCCAAAGGGAGCATCTTGAGAAAATGTCGTACCTATGGTATTTCTAGCATAAGAACACAGGTCACGAGAGTACCCCAAACTTTCACATTTCTCAATGAATTTTGGTGCCACTTGGGTGACGGCACATAGCGCAGAATAATTTTCAGGGTACACCACCGCGATATCCATGGCGTAGAGTAGTTCTACAGGATCGTATCCAGTCATCCAAGTTACAGGCTTACCCATCCTTTTGGCTTCATGCGCACCCAAGTAGTGTTGGGAGGCTAGCTTAAAGACTTCTTTTGAAGTCTCCAGAGACTTTTTTCCTCTTTCTGCCAATTTTCATCCACCAATCATTGAATTGTTTCAAAAAAGGCTTCGATTCTCGTTTTAAGGGGACCTATGGGCGAGGTCACATGTTCAGTTTCAATGAGAAGTGTTGGTATTTCAACCTCCTTTAATCTATCCTCCATAAAGGGATAGTCAAATAAGTGAGGGTCACAAAACTTCTGTAAGACGAAGATGACCGCCTCAACTTTAAAGTCCTTTACAAGATTCATAATATGTTCTAAACGTTTTTCGGGAGGATAATTACAAGGGCAGGGAATTCTCTCATAGTACCGATCCGCAATGGCAACTAGGGGAGAAGCTTTGGGATTAACCATATCCCAGAAGTAACGGGTCCCAGTGCAGAGATCATCGGTTACTATGAGCCCACCGGCATCCTCAATCATTTTAAGTATTTCAGAGTCATAAATCACACTACCAGAAACAAGTATCCTTAAACCCGGCTCAGGCACATCTTCCCTCTCTGAGATTTTAACTAGTAAGTTTTCAAGCAGGCGACTGTGCTCCTCCTTGGGAGCCAACATACTCGAGCTAACTATGCTTAAGGCTTCAACCCCAGAAATGAGGGGAATCGAATTTTTTCTAAGCTCATAAACTTTCTTCAAAAGTTTCCTATTCTCATTATAAATTTCAATGGAATTCTCGAGACAATCCTCTGAAATCTCCTTTTCCAGAAATTTTTCCAGCGACACCCTAAAGCGAGCAATTTCCTCCCGAAAATATTTCCTTGAAGTCTCCCTCTTCGCACACAGAGGATCCACGAAGCCCACATAGGGTGTTTTAATATCTTTCCTCCAAATATTGTAAAGCGAAACAATAGTATCGCAAGTATAGGGGAACACCACACCATCCAGATAATTGTAAACATCCTTCAGACCCAAATCGTAGCAACTGCGAGAAAAAGAACACACATAGCTCGGCAGGTGAACATCTGCAAGGGTAATAGCATCGGAACCACCCATCACTCTCACAGGTATAATTCCCGCAGCATGAATAATTTCCTCAGGAGCATATGAGCAGAAGTAGCCAAAAATCTTCCTACCACTATTTTTCCATCGCAACGCATTAACATGACGGTTAGTTACAAGGTTCTCAAAAACCTCTATCATGGGGCATCCCTTTTAGATTAACAAAGAAAAGTAACACACAAAAATCTTAAAACTTTCCCCTGACAGGCATATCAGATTAATAATAGGGTAAGTTTAATATACGCGAAATGCTTGCTTCTAGCTTTAGCAATCCGGGATAAGCGATAAAGATGTTGTTGGAAAAAAGGCTAAAAGTGTGGATAGAGGAGTTTGACGCCTATGCTGGACTTAAGCCTCCTCTATTCACAGACAGGCTGTTAAGGGATCCCAGCCTAGATGGAGCAATGGACATAGTGGGAAGAGAGGCGGAGGTCAACTGGCCTCTTTTAAAGAAGAAGTTGCAAGAAATGCGAACAACCTACATAAAATCTTCAGGTTACAGATTAATTCTAATCTTAATGCTTCTTGTGGTTGCCTCCGGTTTTATCTCCACATTTCTCACATTAACCAGCATCCACCAAACAGGAATGGAGCTCCCACTTTTCAGCGCCGCACCAATCCTACTTCTAGTATTCTTAATTGTTTTTGGTGACTGGATAGTTTACATAAGGAATACACGTCTAAATGTGAAACGTTTTAAATCCACAGCCCTAGAATCTAGGAGGATGGCACAAGCACTAATAAATAAGCTAGTAAATAGGACGGAGAAAAACCTCCGTCTAAAATTATACTACCCTAAATACCAGAACACCCTCGTAATCAGTAAACGCCTCACTTTCAATCCCATTATGACTAAGAAATATCTAGTGGAGCTAAAGAAGAACCTAAATTAAGCACACAACATGAAAAAAGCTTTTCCTGAACATTTTTTACACTTTGAACCTTTAAGAAAAGCTTATTATAAAACACTCATTTCCAACTTTGGAGGAATGCCAAGTGACTGAAGAAATCCCAGAAAGCTTGTTCCAAAAATACCACGTAGCACTAGTAAAAGTCCTAGGTGAAGATGCCCAGAAGATATTTGTTAAACTGGGCAGAGAACTAGGTTCTAAAATAGCAAATAAAGAAAAAATAAGTTTAAAAGAGCTGGAAACTGAGCTAGAAAACTATCTCCAAAACGACCTCAAACTCGGAGAAAAGGTGAAAGTAAACATAGAAAACAACTTTTTGAACGTCGAAGTCCAAGGATGCAAAGTTTGCCCGGCAAACGAAATACTCAGATCAGAAGGATTACGCGGAGTTTGCTTCCTACCAGGAATACTTATGGGAGCAGTAAAACCAGTAGAAGAAGTCAAAAAGGCAACAGTAGCGGGATCACAGAAGTTCAAAGTGGGACACTGCAAAATGCAAATAAAACTCGAATGACAACAAAAACAGGTTCACAATTAGCAATTTGACATAAAAAGACTTTCTATTTTTTACCCAGTTTTTCAATTTTTGAAAGCAGAAGAGACAAAATCTCCTCGTCAGATTTACAGTCTCCACAGGGCTCCAAGAACTTCTTAAGCCTTATTGGCACCGAATCAATTCTGTAAGCGGTTCCCTCAACCTCTACACCGGTCATTGCGGCGGGAAGTACCACGTCGGCAATCTTGGTTGTGGGAGTTTCTAAACAATCAACCACTACCAAGGGTTTTCTAGCAATTTTTCGTGCTATAGGTAAGGGCATCGTAGAGATAGGGTCGGAAGCTACAACCAACATCGCATCGAATTCATCCCGCATAATAATCTCAGTTCCAGTAGTTTCCCCAGGATTGGAGTATATGTTTCCTCTACTGGCGTCAATTCCTAGCGGGTGACCGGTGAGCCACGTGGCCACCTGGTTAAATCCAACCATGTTATAATGTCCAGCCATGGGAATCGCTACAAAACGAGTGAAATCATTAAGCTCCTGAACCAATTTGTATAAAACTTCTATGTTGCGATACTTACCCCTACTCATAGAGAGCCCTAACCCCACAAAAATAACCCCAAATTGCCGAGTTTTCCAAGTCTGAATTACCTGATTTATGACCTTAACTGGAATCCCCGCTACTTCTTTGTCCCTAATATTTTTACCCTTAAGAACCATTCTCATCGCAGAAATAAGTTCATAGTCCTTGTTAGGCTCCACCTCAAGGATCTGGTTAGCTATCTTACCGGTACGAGACTTACGCACATCAACTATAACAAGTTGTTTCTGCTCGTAACCCATCTGAGTATAGATCCCACGCGGAATTATGGTATACCTACTCAGGTGACGGGGATGACTGTGACTAGGATCACTACCCCAGTAAACTATTAAATCTGCACGATTTTTAACTTCCCCCAAGGTAGCAGTTCTAAAACCAGCTTCCCTCCCCGCCAAGATACTAGACCCGTGACATATGGAAGAAGTGCTGTCAATAACACCCCCCAAACGCTGGGCCAAAAGAATCCCCAAACGCTGAGCCTCGACACTTGCAGAACTCCAACCCCACAGGAGTGGACGCTCTGCCTCCGAAAGAATCTCAGTCGCACGGCTCAAAGCATCCTCAAAAGAGGCCTTCACCAATTTTCCATTCTTTTTAATTAGTGGTGAAGTTAAACGAGAATTGCTATGGGCTCTGCGCAGAGTCCACTCTCCCCGAGCACAGGTATGAAGTGTGGAAACAATTTTGCCCCCCTCAACCTTAACTTCAACGTCATCACAGAGAAGACCACAACCCACACATACAGTTGGAACAAAATTTGCCATAGATTTAACCACCAACCGAACGAATCTCGATGGCACCCGTACCACAATACATTTCACAGACACGACAGGTCTTCTGAGTACCCATCCTTCTACACTTGGTTAAATCAATTATTTTAGCCTTCCCATTCTCCACACGAAACACCACCCCTTCAACCCGGGAACCCTTACCACCCGCAATAAGGTGGGAAGCAGCAACATCTTCAGGACATACCATTACACAATTTCCACAACCCGTACATTTGTCCTCATGGAATACCAGTCCTGTTTCCTTAACTTCGTCAGTTACGGTAAATATTTCTTGAAGCTGCTTTAATTTATCCGCATACTTCGGTTCCTGAAAGAGTGGCGTGCAATCCTCAAGCTTTTTTTTACCACTCAGCAACTGAACAGCGTAAGCCATACAATTTGCTTCCCCACACTTACCGCAATTTGTTTGCGGCAAAAGCTTGTATATTTGAAAAGCATTCATAGCGGGCATAGTTTTTCTACTTCCATAATTCTCTACGATTCCACGAATAAGACATAGCTCATAAATTTTGTCATCTATTCAGCAGTTAAACATATAACACAATGATTATGAGTTTAGGGCTTCCCTGTATTCAATCTTGATTAATATAAGGACTTGTCAACTTTTTGGGAGGGGTTTTTATAGTTAATAGGGAAAAAAGTCTGGAACCAACTAAAACAGCGCGTAGTGGAAGACTCAAAAATAGCAATCTTATGATGGTTGTGAGATGGAAACTTACACGGACCAAATAACTAAACAGAACTATTCTCTGAAAAAAATCTTTGGGAGCTGAAACATTTGAACATCAAAGCAGTTTACGTCATAAAGGACACCGGCTACGCTCTCTTTCACAGAGAATATGATCGCGGAGAGCATACACCAGATGAAGCCTTAATTGGGGGCTTCATTTCCGCGATTTTTAATTTTTTTAGAGAATTCTGCGAAGACCAAATAGTGAAGATGGAAACAAAACTTCTGAAGCTATTTTACCATCCATTAGGCGAGATAATTTTTGTAGTAATAACAAAATGTGAAACAAACAGCGATGACAAGCCAGTAAAAGAATTATTGCGAAAATTAGCTGAAAAATTTGTATATAAATTTGGAGCGGTAACTGACGACGAAGTTGACCCCTCAAAATTTTTAGATTTCGAAAAAACCGTAGACGAACTAATCGAGGAATACAATCACACAAAAAATAACAATTTAGGGAAGGACGTCTTAGAAAATTTCGGGGTAAGAAGAGGATACCTTTCAAAAATCAACATTAATCTCCAGAAAAGCATTAATAAACTATTAATGAGTTAAAAATCTTTTATCCAATTTTTTAGACTATTTTAAATCTAGAATCTCATGCACATCAAGTTATGGAAGTTACTAGGACTCTGCTTTGGAAAACTTCACCGTACCATGGATTTCATTGATTTCCCAATCGATGAACTAATAAAGAAGTTAACAACTTTTGTTAAAAACGCATCCCGCATTACTTTTCTAAAAACTTTTTAAGAAGAGGTCAGTCAGGGACTCAGCCTTTCTCGGTTCCAAAAATAAAAGTATTATCCACATTTTACACACCCTAAATAGCCCTAATTCATAATTTCAAATTACCGAGAATTCCTATTACAAAAAGTTCACAAAAAGAAGAAAGTAATACCTATCCATAATATTTTAATAACAGTTAAGCCACGGCAATTTTTTCGGGGTGAAAAAGTGGAGAAGGAAAAACTGGTGTATAAAAGCGGGGAAAAAATTTCAAATGAGGATCTCTTAGATTTCTGTAAAGAGTTAGAAAACGTCTACGAAGCCTACCTCCGGGAAAAAGAGAAGAAAGAAGTAAGGGATCTACTGCTACTAAATGAGTTATACAATTCAATGATGGAAATTAAAAGGATTCTAAGAATAAGAAAAGTTGAAAACACCGAGTAAAAACAATGTTTATCATCGAGTTGGACAATAGCCGCATAACCTTTTCTCAAAATGGTCCGCGAAAATTTTTCAAAATAGTAAAATGGGGAGTCTTCCCTTTTTTGATAGAAAGATAGCTTATGGGTAACTCTATTTTTCAGATGGTGCAAGAATTGTTTTTATAGGGAAAAGTAGGAAAAAAATATAAGTTGTGTATTATTGTTCCATTACTGTGAACAACCAGTAAGGCGGTGCTCTTGAAATTTAATTATCCTGTTTTAGCCCATCCAGAAAAGTGCCAACATTGCAAAACCTGTATGAAGGCATGTCCTTTAAGTGCAATTATAGACATTGACCCAAGATTTAAAGTGGATATTTCCAAGTGCAAGACTCGAATTGACTGTTTTTATTGTGTGATGAATTGCAAAAGCGGCGCTTTGACCCTAAAACAGACAGACGCTGAGGGAAACGTTAATATTTCTAAGCAGTAAATCTTTTAGACATAAACCCTCAGATTCCAACACAAGTTTATTTGGGAACATCTACTGCTGGAATTGAGGGGCTAAACTTGAGAATGAATTTTTGGAGGCTGGGAAGTTATGGTAGATTTTGAACTCTCAAA
Source organism: Candidatus Jordarchaeia archaeon (assembly GCA_029856435.1). Taxonomy (GTDB): domain Archaea; phylum Asgardarchaeota; class Jordiarchaeia; order Jordiarchaeales; family Jordiarchaeaceae; genus Jordiarchaeum. The sequence goes on along the minus strand of JAHQXB010000074.1, from coordinate 26,954 downwards.
GGAGCAAATCGCTCTGCGTGAAAAAGCACGCAAATTCGCATTAGAAGAAATAATTCCAGTATCATCAAAATATGATAAAAGTGGGGAATTTCCACTACCCATTTATGAAAAGGCCTTTAAAGCCGGACTAATGAATTTGGGAATACCCAAACAGTATGGTGGACAGGGCTACGGATCCTTTGAGTCGGTGCTTGTGGTTGAAGAGATTGCAGCAGCGGACCCGGGAATAGCAACCTCAATGTATGCCAACGATTTGGGAGCAGAACCCATAATTCTTGCCGGAACAGAAGAACAGAAGCGAAAGTTTTTAACGTCACTCACGAAGGAACTGAAATTCATATCTTTCGCAACTTCGGAACCAGGAATGGGAAGCGATGTGGCAGGAATTAAAGCCACATATGAACGCCAAGGCGACGAGTACATTTTGAATGGAAACAAGTTCTGGGTTACTAACGGTAATTTCGCCAGTTATTATGTGATTTTTGCCCGGCTTAAGGGTACAAAGCGCCACGAGGGTTTAAGCGCATTTGTTGTTCCCCGCGAGAGTGAAGGGTTGTCTACTGGTAAACCCCTCGATAAGTTGGGACATCGGGCTTCTGACACCGGGGCGGTGATTCTTCGAAATGTCCGCGTTCCGGCTGAAAACCGGTTGGGCGAGGAGGGCATTGGCTTCCTGCTGGCCATGGGCACATTTATGCGCACCCGTCCAGCCATTGGTGCCTTTGCAACAGGCTTGGCACGTTCCGCCATGGAGCACGCTATTAACTACGCTAAGCAGAGAGAAGCCTTTGAGCATAAAATCTCAAGTTTTCAGGCAATTCAGCAAATGGTGGCGGATATGTATGCTCGTATCGAAGCTATGCGTCTACTGACTTGGAAGGCTGCTTGGCTTGTAGATAGGGGAGACCGAGACGCTAACACGGCAGCTAGCGTAGCCAAGCTGGTCGGCGCTGAAGATGCCATGAAGATTGCCATTGACGCGCTACAGGTCTATGGTGGTCGAGGCTATCTGGAGAATTATCGTATTGCTAAACTGTTTAGGGACGCAAAGCTTTTCCAAATCTATGAGGGCACATCTCAGATTCAGCGTTACGTTATATCCCGATACCTCTTCAAAGAGTATGAACCTATTATGAAAGGATTTTAGGCCTAATCGAGAAACAGCTAATTCTTTATTACTTCCCCTCTTTTTGAAATATGTTATGGTAATGAATGAATTTTTGCAGAAAACCAGTTATGATAGTATCAGTAGATTTACATTTATTACTGAAAAACGCCTTAAAAAGATATATTAAGAGAAATAGGGGTGGAGAGATAAGGTTATTTACCGGAGGAGTTTTTGGCAGATTTTTACTGCATCTAGAGGGTCTTTCCCGTAAGCGTCGGCTCCGATTCTTTTGGCGGTGTTTTCGTCGAAGGCTGCGCCCCCGCAGATCACTTTTACTCTGTTTCTGAGGTTTTCTTTTTCCAGCAGTTTTATTGTTTCTTTTGCGGCCTCTAGTGCTACTGTGAGGAGGGCTGACATAGCTAGAATGTTTGCGTCTGTTTTCTTTATTGCTTCTATGAACTTTTCTGCTGGTACGTCGACTCCCAAGTCTTCCACGTAGAAGCCAGAGGAAACAAGCATGGTAGTGACAATGTTTTTTCCAATGTCGTGTAGGTCTCCGCGCACCGTTCCAATGACTATTTTTCCTCTGACCTGGGTTCTAAGGCCCTTTTTCTCCAATGCTGGTTTTATTTTTTGAAAAGCGTTTTGAAAAACGTCTCCAGCGGTTATCAGCTCCGCTAGAAAATATTCTTTTTTATCGTAAAGATCACCCACAATTTTTAGTCCTTGAGAGAGGCTTTCTATTATTTTTAGGGGGTCTGTACCCCTCTTAATCTCCTTTTCCACATTATCCAGTACGGCGTTCCTATCAAGATTAGCCATAGCTTCAACAAGCAGATCAGCCATAATATTCACCTTTTAGTGTCAAAAGATTAGTTTTTAATGAAAATATATTTTTAAACAGATTAGATTAAAGTATTGCTCCCATAATTAGTGGCTTAGTTTAATCATCGGAATTTGGATAGAACAAATTATTCTCCCCAAGTTGGTGTGAAGGGCTTGAATGTCGTAGTAATCCTCCTAGATACACTGAGAAAGGATCACCTAGGAATATATGGAAACAGTTGGATTAAAACCCCTAACCTAGACGCCTTAGCCGGAGAAAGCATCATATTTGAAGACGCGCACCCCGAATCTCTTCCAACAATTCCCTTCAGAAGGTCTATACATACGGGAATCCGCACCTTCCCCTTCAAGGAATACCATCCCTGCAAGGGAGATATGGTTCAAGCTTATGGATGGCAACCTATTCCCGACTCTCAAAACACAATTGCGGAGATTCTACGCAGAAACGGTTACATCACAGCCTTTATAACGGACACTTACCACTACTTCAAGCCGAGCATGAATTTTCATCGAGGATACCATCAGTGGCAGTTGATAAGAGGCCAAGAAGCAGACCCTTACAAAACCGCACCCAAAATTGACTCCAAACAGTTAGAACGCTACATACCACAGAGCGGAAAATGTGACCACATAATGACAATACTCCCACAGTACCTCAAAAACATTGCAGAACGACGAAAAGAGGAGGACTACTTCGCGCCCCAAGTATTTAGCGCCGCAGCCAAGTGGATAGAAGAAAACAAAGATGTTGAGAAATTTTTCCTTTTTATTGATTCATTTGACCCCCATGAACCCTGGGATCCACCCCAAAAATACCGAGACCTCTACCATCCACCCTACACTGGCAGAGAAGTCATAACACCCAACTACTCAACGAGTATTGATTATCTCACACCCGAAGAGTTAAAATACATGAAGGCACTCTACGGGGGCGAAATCACAATGGTGGATGTATGGCTTGGAAAATTTTTAGAAAAAATGAGGGAGCTGGAACTGCTAGATAAATCACTGGTGGTACTGACATCTGATCATGGACATCAGTTGGGTGAGCATAACTTAATAGGTAAGATTCCAAGAGGCCTCTATCCCGAGTTAGTGGACATACCGCTTTTCATTCGCCACCCCCAAGGATTTAAGAGTGGTAAACGTGTTTCAGGTTTCGTATACAATCACGACATAGTACCCACCATTTTAACCTTCCTTGGAATAGAGCCCCCCACACCATTAGATGGAGAAGAGCTCTGGTCTCTAATAGAGGGGGAGCGGGAGGCTCGGAGCTACGCAACCTCTGGTTTCAACGGTTATGTCTGGACAAAAGATAGAGAATTCGTGTATATAGCGAATTATTCTAGGAGCAGGGAATACCTTTACGATTTAAGAAAGGATCCAAACCAGACCCAAAACATTGTGGAGGAAAACCGGGACATAGCAGACATGATGTTTCAAAGAATTCTCCAAGACGCAGGCGGAGAACTAGTAGACCACAGGGAAGTTATGTCCAAAGCAGCTGAGGAGTGGTACAAGATGGAAGGGCTCCTTTAAAGCTTAAAAACTAATTATTTCGGTTTTACGACTCATACCATTTTTTTGACAAAAGTTTATAATGTTGAGTAGTAGAGATAAAAGTACAATTAACGGATAATACTCGCGTCAGAAGGTGGACTGCAAATGGCTGAGAGAATTTTTGAAAAGCTTTCAACCGCAGTAATAGAGGCTAACGTGGATCTCGTGAAGGAAGCCGCAAAAGAGGCTTTAGAGCAAGGAATAGATGCATATGATGCCCTAACTAAGGGATTAATGAAGGGCATAGAAGTTGTCGGGGAAAAGTTTGGTAACAAGGAATACTTTATTTCTGATGTCCTAATGTCAGCTGAAACCATGTCTGCAGCTTTGGAGATACTGGAGCCACACCTAAAGGAGAGAAGAACGAGCGGCCACGGCAAGGTGTTACTTGGCACCGCTTATACAGATATACACACCATAGGAAAAAACATAGTTAAAATAATGTTACAGGCAGCCGGATTTGAGGTAATTGACATTGGTGAAAACGTTCCCCCAGAAACCTTCGTAGAGAATGTTAAGAAGCATAACCCAGACATTTTAGCCATGTCCGGTATCATCTCGTCAGCGAGGGCGGAGATGATTAACACCATAAAAGCTCTAGATAATGAGGGACTACGAGAAAGTGTTAAAATACTAATAGGGGGAGCCGCCACCTCACAAGATTTCGCTGAAAAAATCGGCGCCGACGCCTACGGAAAAGACGCACGGGAAGCAGTCCAAAAGGCTAAAGAGCTCTTAGGATAAAAAAAGACGCGAGATTTTGGAGGTTAAATCATGTCTGGTGAGGAGTTAACCGTAAGAGAGAGAATGAAGAGAGTTTTCCTCAGACAGGAACCAGATAGGGTTCCAGCTTACCCCTCTGTGGGAGCGGGAAACGCGAGACTTGCAGGAGTACCCATAAAAGAGTTTATAACCGACCCCGAAACAATGGCCCACGCCATTGTTAAGGCATACAAACTATACACCCCAGACGTAGTACTTGTCCTAGGAGACACCCTCGTCGAGGCCGAAGCTTTTGGCTGCAAAATAAAATTCCATGAGGATAGGCTCCCCGAGGCAGTAGACTTTCCAGTAAAAGATTTGAAAAAAGACGTTAAAAATATACGCATGCCTGACCCAAGAAAAGACGGCAGGCTGCCTAACATCCTCAAAGCCGGCGAAATAGTAACCAACGAGCTGAGAAAAGTTGCAGGCGTAGGCGGACTGGTCGCAGGCCCCGTCTCTCTTCTCACAGCGCTGAGGGGACCAGAAAATTTTTACAAAGACCTTGTACAGAACCCAGACTACGTGCAGGAAATGCTTGATATAACCACAGACTTCGCCATTGAGGAAGGAAGGGCACAAGCCGAGGTGAAATTGGGACTAAACCTCGGAGATCCTGTGGCAGGTACTCTTTCACCTAAACAGTTCGACAAGTTTGCAGCCCCCGCCTTAAAAAAGGTAATCAAAACTTGGGCGGCGGAGGGAAAATTCTGCGCATTGCACGTATGTGGCGACGTAAACCATCTTATAGACAAGCTCGTCGAGTTGGGCCCCGCAATGCTCAGCATAGACGCCCCAGTCAACCTTGCAGAAGCTAAGAAGAAGATTGCAGGCAGAGTGGTTCTTGTGGGAAACGTAGATCCAGTCAAAGTCATGTTGGAGGGCACACCACAAGATGTGAAACAAGCTGTTAAGGAATGCATACGTCAAGCGGCTCCAGGTGGAATGTACATGCTTGCCACAGGATGCGAAGTACCACCAGATACTCCCCTCGAAAATCTGAGGGCCTTCATGGAAGCAGCCAGAGAATACGGAAAATACCCCATACAACTTGACTAAAAAATGAATAAAAAGTTCACAATACGGGATGAGAAGGAATAAACTGCCTTAATAGCCGGAAGAAGCAACCTAATGCAGAAATCATGCCTCTTATTCAAAACAATTATCATGGAAGTAAGAAGGTGATGCAGATTTATTCGGCTCCATCTCCCTAATAAGGCTCCAAATCGTGAAAGAAGCCCTATAAACACCCCTTTTTGAGGCGAAACCGAACGATTCTACATCACCGAAGTAAGAAGCATCATCTTTTTACTTTTTTTCATCTTGGCTCCTATCTTGTGATTAAACCCTAAGGGGATAATTCAAAAATTGAGTTTTGGTTAGGTGATATAACTTTGTTTTCCAGTTATCAGCCATTAATGTATTGAAGTGGTGCTCAGTGCAAGTTTAAAGAGTTTATTGGTCTGCGGTGTTGATTTTTAATGTTACAATTTTTGCTGCTGGGATACATTCTACTTTGATTTTGTTTTCTTTTATTGAAATTGAAGCCTCCTCCCTTATTTCATTCTCTGCGAGGTTGATTATTTTAGCTGACTTCACTGGTTTACTGAGGGTGAGTGTCGCGTTTTGCTGTTTTTTTCCAGTGTTGTATATGCGGATGATGAGGACCTCCTCCTTTTCGGCTTTTTTAACCGCGGAGAGAATTATTGAGGGGGGTTCAACTTCTAGAAAGCTTGTGGAGGCGGGTAGCTTGTGTAGGGGGTTTTTGACTTCTACCGCCCTTAAGTCGCAGGTGAATTCTCTGGCTATTCTGGGAATCATCGCTTCCTCCCAGTCTCCGGGGTGGGGTATTACTGCATATTCCACTGTGAGGCGACCCTGGCATTGGGCTTCTGGTGTGGGTATTGCTGGGCCTCCGAAGATTCTGCGGTTATTATGATCCATGTTTCTTGATAGCCAGCCTACTGAGCGTACAAGGGTTATGGCTATGGTTCTCTCGTTTTCTCCATAGATTTCGTATTCGGGGAGTCCCTTATTTGCTATGGCTAGGCCCTTTTTTCCGTTATTTATGTCTACGAAGAGGTTTTGGTGGTTCGCTGTAGTTTGCACTTCTATCCAGTTTGTGTCGTCCGGGAGTTTCAAGCTTCTCTCAACCACTCCAAAGTGGCCATCAGCATAGACAACATCAGACTCTATACTCGTAGGGAAGAGTACTCTTAGACGGTGATCCTTGGCGACGTTTTCGATTTCTGTTTTGCAGTTAACAAATCTGGAGCCGGGAAAGAGAGATATTATTGAAGTTATTCTTAGGGGTATCCTTTCGCGGGAGCGGCGATTACGGTTCCCCTCCTCTAAACTTTTTGGGAGAAGCATTTCCATCTTCACTATTGCGTCCAATCTTGCGGGGTGTTCTTCAAATGAAATTTCAGCATTAACATGTTCGCTGGTAATAATCTCGTCTTCCTTGAGTTGGGAGTAATTGTACTCGTCACCATTATCACCCACATCCTCGAATATGTGTAGTCCAGTGAATGTAACGCCACTTGATAGTTCTGTTACGTCCATTGTGCCATTCGGGTTAAGCTTAACTCTTAAATATTCATTCTCAATCGTTCTCTTCCCAACATCGAGTTTGAGAGGTGAATTTGCAGTTTCTGCCTTCCCTTCTTTTACGTACAGTACTTTGTATCCGCAGGCGGGAACATCTGTGGCAAGAAACCTTAGGGTGTAGCGGGTCATATTCTCGAAAAATCGGAAGGCATAACTCTCTGGTTCTTCAAATACTTCCACGGGAAGAGTTCTCCCATCCTCCTGATCCACTATGCAAAAGTTGCGGTCCGGCTTGAAATCTAGGCTCTTGACGAGGGAGGGGTTGAAGGTGAATTGCTGGCTGTTAAAGGTGAATGGTGGAAAAGGCTCTGAGAGGAATTCCACCACTCCAGTTCTTTTCCAAGGGGAGGGATTGAAGACCGCTATGGGGAATCCCTCACCCGAAACTGTTGCTTTTGACGCTATACGCTCCATTGCTTTTAGTGTGAGTAGGTCAGCTATCTGTTCACTCCAAGCGAAACGGGTTTCCATCTCTCTATGAACTTGGTCAATGGAGCATCCGCAAATACTGTCGTGGGGGTGATTTTCAAGAAGCCACTTCCAAGCTAGCCACAGGTAACTCCTATCATAGTTTTCTCCAAGGGTCCAAGCCCAGGCGGAGAATGGCTCCGCATAGTTCTCCAATTTTGTTTGGCATCTATGATTTGCCTGTTTCAAGTATATGCGGGAGGATAGAACTCCGGGTAAAACAGGAAACATGCGTGCTCCCCTGAACTCTCCCCTGTACACGGGTAGGTTATGGGTGTTTTCTTCAAGCTGATTGAAAAAGTCTTGCAAACTTCCATGCCTTATTGGGTCATTGGGATGTTTCTCATTGTAGGCGTTTATGATTTGGGGCACGTTTCTTTGGGGAAAAGCATGGTCATGACCATTAAGAAACAGGTGGAAGTTTCTGTTGCTTCTTTCCTGAAGCATAACTTTTGTTTTTTCAATTAGTGTAATAGCAGCATCTGTATCTTGGGGGAGGTCGCCTACATTAAAGTAGCCAATTGCAATCTGGTGAGTAAGTATGCGGTCTCCACTGGGAGCTTCCCAAAGAAAAGTTGTTGGAAGAAAGTCAATCTCATCTCCCAAACCTCTCCAGAAAACGAATCCCTTAAAGGCAAATCCCTTCATTATTTGAGGAGTTTGAGCAATTTGCCCAAAACAATCCGGCTGATAACCTATTTTTTGAGACCCTCCACACTCTTCGGCAGTCATTATGCCCAGAAGCAAGTTCCGCACAATAGATTCAGCGGAGACCAAAAACATGTCTGGCAGAACGTAAAAGGGGCCAACACTTAAGCGGCCCGAACTGACAAGAGCGCGTATACGTTCCTTATTCTCGGGTCGCACCTCAAAGTAGTCTTCAAGAAGAATGGATTGACCATCCAGCAAAAAGTGTTTATAGTCAGGATTTTTTTCCATCAGGTCTATTAAGCAGTCAATCATTTCCACCATGTATCCTCGAAAAGTTTGGAAAGGTTTGTACCATTCTCTATCCCAGTGAGTATGAGAAACAAGAATGGATTCGTTCCTTCTTTTCACAGTTATCCTCCCTCTCACGTCATTTTTGAGCGTTCCTTTATGTGGGTGATTCTGTCTATTTTGGGATTCGTAAATATGTCTAGAGGATCTCTGCTTTTCAAGGAGAACTCAATGACTATTAGGCCCTCAGGTCCCGCAACTACACTGTGTGGAGTGTTGGCGGCCAGATGGAATCCCACGCCCGGCTCTAGGAAGACTTCGTGTAGTGCGGTAGTGTGAGGACAATGCTCTTCAGGTATGGGATAGGTGGGTTTGTCGGTGGGTTTTCCGGGTACAAACATTGAGCCAGTGCCCTTTATGGTGTGGAAGTATTCCTGTTTGCCGGGGATGAGAATACCCTTTTTGGGAATAGGGGTGTTCTCCTTTTCGGGCACCATGTAGACGGCCTCTTCCCCAAATTCTTTTAGACCCTTAAAGTCTTTCACAAGTTTCTTTAAATCGATGTAGCCCTTCATAATTTTGGAGCCTTTGGGCATAACCACCACTGATTGGTGGCGGTGTTCTGGCATGTACTGGTTTGGAAGGAAGCACAAAATTTTCCCACATTCGGCCTCGTTTACTAGCACGTATATTCCAAGACCCACTCTTTTAAAGTAGTCCAGTTCCCCCTGGCTTAGACCGAAGTCAACCACTTCCAAGTCTTCCGGTTTCAGCCCCTTTATTGGAAAACCAGATTCCAGAATCATATCGTAATATAGCTTCTGGGCTTTTGAGACGGAATCACGATAAAGCAACACATACACACTCCAAAATAGAACTAGTACTTTGTCTGGAGATAGTTTTGGGATTAGGCGCGGTAGAAGCCGTATTTCATTACAGCGTCCTTCATGGCTTTAATATTTGCGGCGGGAACATCGTCGGGAAGCACACATGAAGAGCAAAGTATGTAGCCTCCGCCTTCCATGCAACCTTCTATCTGTTTTCTACAGTAGGCTTCTACTTCCTTAGGTGAGCCTAAGCCTGTTATCTGGGGAGGAATATTTCCCATTAGGCACGCTCTATCTCCAAGGATTTCTTTGGCTTTGAATATGTCTGTTTGGTCTAGGTGGAACCATGTTTTACCCTTCGGAAGTTCTGTGAAGTATTCTAGAAAATCTGTGTAATCATTATCTAGGTGGAACTGTACAATACACCCCTTATCTATGATGGCTTCCGCGATTCTTTTGAGGTGGGGCCAGAATAGTTCAAATTTTTTGCGGGAAATAAAACTTGAAGCCACCCGCGAAAATCCGTAGAGAACTGCTTTTGGACCTTTTTCACCGCTCAGAAACTGGATTTGTACGTCTAGGGTGGCAAGCATTTCGTCCACTGTAGCCTCACAGGCCTCTACAACCTTATCGGGAATCTCCACAACATCTATAAGATACTTGTTAAAGCTTCTCAGAAAAGATATAATATCTACTGGGGGCTCTATGGCTCCAACAAAAAGGGATGGAACATCCATCTCCTCAAGCCATTTGTTAGTGTCCAATGCTGCGAACTGCGCCACATAATTCATGAAGTCCTTCTCTAATTCCGGTCTTCTCTTAAAGGGAGCGAAACCCTTCTCAATTACAAGATCATAGTCACTACGCTTCATAAGCTCCTTCTCATGCATCTGCTCAGGAACATTACCCTTTGGAAGAGTCCAGTCAAAATAAACCATGCTGTGAGAATTAGGCCAGGGAAGATAGTAACCAAGGATGGGGGAGCATCCCGTGTACACATCAAAGCCACCAAACATTTCCCAAACCTTCTTTGTGGCCTCATAGGATTTTGGCACATTGAAGAAAAATTCCTCTATGGTCATCCCAGTCAACCTAGCCTGAGCCGCGTGAAAGGAAGCTATAATAGGGACACGGTCGGGTTCACGTAGATTTAAAACAGTTTCCATTCTCTCCCTAGGAGTCATAGTCTCGTTTTCATGCATCCTTAAAGGCAAATAAAACACCTCCAAAAGACCCAAAGTTCTAATTTAACAGACCGAAAGAGCGTATTTAAACAATCACAAATAAGGTTAAAAATCTTCACTAACCTATTGGCATCGATTCTGTTCAAAGCTCCAATAAAAAGTTAAAGGAGGTAATAGTTTCTTTTTGGGAACATATAGCAAAGGAACACTGAAGAAATTACGGTAAATATTAGGGAGAGGCTTAGGAGGCCATCTGATGGGGGATAAAATGAGAGGGTTGCAAGGAAGGTGCCAATTGAGGATAACCATTCTGTTAAACTGTGAGGGGTAAAAGCCCACGCTAACCAGAATATGATAATCTGTGATGCGAGTGTGCCTATGGTCAGGTACCAGCCCCACTTTTTAGTTAAGATTACTCCGAAGCCAGAGATTATGAGGGCTATGGCAATAAGGTAAGCTAAAGCCGTGAATGTTATGGTTGATAGCATAAGTCCAACTATGAAGGTTAGTTGACCGTAAATTATCAGTAGAGCACCGGCTATTTTTACCCTGTTGGGGAGGGGATTTGATGGATTTTTTAGGGGTGTTTTTAGTACTCTTCGGCGGTACCATCCCGGAAAATGAGTCATAAAAGCCCAAGCCAGAATTAGGAAGTAAAAAACCATGAAGAATACAACGGTGAAAACTGGTGAAGCGGTGGAAAAAACAAATCTGAAGTAGAAAACTGCAGCATTAACAATGAAGACTACAAGAAAGAAAGTGGCGACCCGATAGTGTATTTTTTTGTAAATATCAAGCTCCCTAATCGATGGGGGATAAACTCTCTCAACGTGCTGAAGGGTGAAAGGCTTCCTGGCGACTATGGATATGAGGGCAGGGGCAGCCAAAAATAGGAATACCAGAGTAGCGGGATAATAGTAGTAGAGTGCTGCAAATATTTTTGGAGAGGCGAGCAACAGGAGTATACCCAGCAAAAAGAACCCTAGGAAACCTAGGTCCACATAGTACGTTTGCTTGTATGCTACACGCCTAGAAATGAAATAAATTATGAATAGTGTAAAGCCCACAAAAACGCTGGTCACACTTGGAACTAGGAGGGATGAATTCCACTCGGCGGGGATGGGAGGTATAAACCACAGATGTATAAGGATGCTCTGCTGAAAACCTGTTAGAGGGTCAGGACTGTTAAGAACCACAAGAGACCTAAGAAGTAGATCCAGGGAGTTCAGCCTGGAACCGTTTAAAAAGACTCCAGTAAACATGACTATGAAGTAGGTGGGCATGGGGATTTTACCAAAGAAATCTACAAATCTTTGGAAACGTGTTCTGGAGGCCAAAACCTTTTCACGATAATCACTCATCATCTTGTCTACATCTTCGGTGGACACGAAATCTTCCTCCTTAAACATTAATTTATATAATATGTTTTAGATTATTTAAATTAATTTTATTAGTATATATGACTTACTATTTCTATTACTTAGGGGTACTTACTTTCGCGAGTAAAATGACGCTCCCGATGAGCACCATTCGCAAATATGTTACGGGCGATGAAACTTGTTGTCTGCTCAGCTTTGGCTTGGAGCAATTCTGCTTTTAGTTCATGAGCCTCTTTTAAACCTGTGGTTTCGGGATTGTATATTATGAAGTCTACTAAGTGGAGTGCTAATTGTATTTCTCCAGCTTCTTTTAGGGCCTTAGCTCGGTTAAGTAATGCTTCTGGTCCAGTTAGGTTTACAATCTCTTTGGCGATGTCTGCGGTCTTTGATGGGAATAGATGGGAGGGGTTGCCGTCGTACCAGCCTGCGTAGCGCCTGTATATGGCGTGGATGGCGAATGTGGGGCATCCATAAATGGGGGCCAGATAGGACTTTTTGGCCAAATCTTCGGGAAGTTGAACTTCTTCTAGTATTTGTTCAATCCAGGCACCCTGGTTTAAGCGTTTCACCACTTCTTCGTGGAGGTAGCGTAGGGCTCGGGCGGTGTTGAGGCAAACTTTTTGAATTTTTTCGCCGCGAATGACTGGGCCATGTCCCGGTACTAGAATTTGAGGGTGGAGGGAAGCCATTTGTTCTAGGGCATCCGCCCATTCGGTTTCGTAGCGTTGAACCTTGAAGGGGTTCCCCAAATTGGGAAAGGACCACAGGAGAAAATCTCCTGAGAATAGGACTTTTTTCTCTGGAATCCAAATCCAGGTGGCATCGTCTGTTTCCCCCATTCCAAACCGTAGTTCAAAGGTTAAGCCGCCGAGCCGAAAGCTCAAACGGTCGTGATATGTTAGGTCTGGGTAGTAATATTCCTTGGGCACGGCGCTTGTCCCATCGGGGACGCTGAACTGGATGCGGTTAATGAATTCCTGTTGACCCTGTAGTTCCCGGTATCGGTTGAAGCGTTTAACCACATTTTCATGGGCAATGATTCTAGGTTTGGGGTTTCCCCGCTCTTCGGCATCCTTTAGCAGAGCCCAAACGCCGAAAGCATGATCATAGTGTCCATGAGTGTATATAATTGAGTGAATTGGAGTATCGGTAACTTTTCGAATATCGTTTCTAATTATTTCCCCAAACTGGTGGATAGCTGTGTCCACTACTACTACTCCCTCTTCTGTGACAACGAAGCCTACATTTCCGAATGTGGTTATGGAGTAGACTTGGGGTACTAGCTCTTCGGCTCCTTTGTGCTGCGGAAAAACTGGTTGCGTTTTGGGTTTATTTATTGGTTTAACCATTTTCAATAACCTCTAATTACGGGGAATTTAATTCATTTTTATGAAAAAAGGGGGGTGGCTGTTATGTACTAAGTTAAATTGTCGATGTATTTTATGTATCCTAGGCAGATTTGTAGTATTTGTCCTAGGGCTTCTTTGTCCACTACTTCGGGGGTGTCGAGTCTTGTGTGGTAGAATTCGGGTAGTTTTCCTTTTAGTTCGTGGGATCCTATTGTTGTTGCTGGCAGTTTTTTGCGGCTGAAGGCTGCGGCGTCTGTTGCTCCGAAGGGTAGGGCTCCCAAGCGGGCGTTTATGCCTTGTTCTTGGGCAATTTTTAGTAAGGTATTGCATAATTCGGGGTTGTGTTTTGCGCCTATTAGTGTTTCTTTCTCAAATATGACGACGGAGTCCTTTGTTGCTATGCCATCCATGTTTATTAAAATAGTGTTGCTTTTCTTTAATTCCTCATAGTGGGCTTTGACGTAGCGTTTTGATCCCCTTAGTCCGGCTTCCTCTCCGGCGAATGAGATTAGGTGGATGCGAGTGTTTTTGGGATATACTTCTGGGTTGTTCTTGTTTTCGGACAGGTATTTGCCTATTCCTAGCACCACGGCCACCCCGGATAGGTTGTCGAAGGCCCCCGGTACTGGTTTATAGCTGTGGAAGAAAACGTAGATGGCGGCTATGGGAGTGATGAATAGGAAGAAAATTCCGAACCAGAGAAAGACTTGGGTTAATTTGAGTGGGAGAAGATAGAAGATTGTTTTCAAAACGCTAACAATGCTAAAGATTACTACTCCAACGTAGCCGATGAAAATTGTTAAACTACCTATTGTCTTTAGGTAGTAGAATACGTTGAATTCGTAGGCTGAATCGTGGTGGCCGGCAAAAATTATGGTGTGTTTAACTTTGCCTGTGGGGTTTATTGTTCCAATGACGTTTTTGGACTTCTTCTTGGGAAATACGAAGTCCACTAGCTCTCTGTAGCGCATTACTTCTAGAATGAAGTAGCTAACCGCAAAAACTGCAAGTATGCTGGCAATTAATGAGAGTGTCGGGCCGAGAAAACTGCCCCGCATCAGTCCCAAGCTGATTAAAACTAAATCGGTAGGATTGATGCCAATTTGAAGCCATCCCATATCAACTAGAAGAGAGAGCCAGTAGAGGATTATTCCGCAAATTACCATTATGGAGCTGTACCTGATGAAGCCCAGAAAAGCGGTGGGGCTGCTGATGAATTCTTCTTGGTGGGTTTTGTCACAGAACTTTTTTAGTTCCTCTTCCACCCTGTTTCCTGCTAGTTCCTCTTCCTTGGAACCAGACTCTCGTGGCCCAATTTCTTTGCAGATATTCACAATAAATTTATGCATGTAGTTTTCCAATGCCTTTTGTGCCATAATACTAGAAGGCATCTTTCTCAATTATAAAATTTGTCTTTCATAAATAAGATACTCGAGGAATCGTTGACTAAAAGGTGAGGAAGATGAAGAAGGTTGGAGTTGTTATAGCTGCTCATGGAGATATACCATTGGACTATGAAATGGAGCAAGCAGAGAAAATCATGGAAAAAATATCAGATACGGCGAGAAAAGTTCCCAGGAACATTGGGAAAATAAATGATCCTCATAAGCTGGAAAGTGAAAGGCTCGCGAAGAAAGTGAAGGATAAAACGGGGTTAGAGGTGAAGGTGGGTTTTTCAGAGTTTTGCTCGCCTAGCATTCCCGAAGCCATAAATCAGCTGGCCAGCGAAGGATTCAACAAAATAATTGTGGTTCCCCTCTTTTTAACACACTGTAAACACACGGAAAAAGATATTCCAGAGATACTTGAAAAAGCGAAAAAACAAGTCGCAAATGTAGAGATATTGTGCACTGAACCCATAATTGAAGAAATAGCAGAGATTCTATGCGAAAAAATAAGGAAGAAAATGAGCCAAAACTGTGCCCAAGAAACATGACAAATTATCTCTGATTAAAACACCTTTATTTTCGGTGCCATTTTTAGAGCTTAATTTTTGAGTATGCTCTTCTTAGTTCCTCAGCCTTATCCTCCGGGCGATAATCGAATGTCACCGTGCCCATAGATTCTTCTACCCCGGCAAAAAATTTTAGCTTCTCTTTTTCCCTGACTGGCGACGAGAATTCAATGTGAAAATGGTAATATTCGTAGTTGTTTCCGTCTGTGGGCTGCTGATGCAGGGCCATAATGTATGGGAAGCTGAAATCAAAGAGCTTATCGAAAGTCATCAATAGTTCCTTCAGGGTTTGAGCCAGACTGTCCCTTTCCTCGCCAGTTAGCTGTGGGAGGCTTTGAACATGCCTCTTGGTGTGGATGTGTACACCGAAGGGCCACTTGGCATAAAAGGGTAGAAATGCAATGTGGTCATCGTTTTCCATAATCACCCTTACTTTGTCCTTTTTTTCCCGCTCAGTTATCTTGCAGAACAAGCAATCCTTACTCTTATCATAGAAGTTTTTACTTGACTCCAACTCCTTCTCAATTCGGGGGGGAACGAAGGGAAAAGCATAGATTTGGCCGTGAGGATGGTCTAAGGTCACTCCGATAACTCTCCCCTTGTTTTCAAAGATAAAAACGTACTTTACATAGTCTCTCTGCCCTAGGTCAGTATACCTGTGCGCCCAGTGGTCAACGATCTTCCTTATATGGGAAACACTCAAGTCTGCCAAAGTTTTATTATGTTCTGGAGTGTAGAGAACCACTTCGCAGACCCCCTGGGCGGGAGCTACACGGTAAAAATCGTTTCCCCCAATTTCAGGCGCATCAGGTTCTGGAACCAGTGAGGGAAACTTGTTAGGAAGACTTAAAACATCCCAGTCGGCTGAGGGGACCTCAGGAGACCCGGGACAGAAGGGACAAGCACTACTTGGCAGTAAGGGACGCTCCTTTCTCTTACCCGAAACGATAATCCACTCGCCAAGAACCGGGTTATATCTCAGCTCACCCATTTTAATAATCACCCTTGAAAAAAGTGCCTTTTGAACACTGGACCCTTCATAAGATATAGAGTAATGTGATTTTTAACGGTGACGCAAAGGTATTCAAAAAAATAGGGGATAACTCTATTTTCCGTTCCAAGAGTTTTGCGGCCAAGGCTACAGCTTGTGCATGGTTGCCGGATGAGTAGGCAGTGACTCCTCTTCGCCTTTTCCGAAGTTAATTGACTTATGGCGTTGTAGGCCCCTCGAAACTTGAAGGTGCCAATACGCTGGAAATTCTCACACTTTAAGAAGATGCGCCCTCCAGTTAAAACGTCTAGGGTGCGGCTGGTCATTACTGGCGTATGATTTACTATGGATAGGTCTTTTCCCTGCCGCTTCGACTTCTTCAAACAGGTATATCAGGTGGATATTGAAAAAAAAGTGTTTAAAAAAGCTTCTAAATTTTGGGCTTACAATTTTTGTTTAGATTCTCTTTCTCAGCCAATCGTCAATGTCTTTGAAAACTTTTTCTTTTTCTAGTTCGTTGAAAAGTTCGTGGTAGAAGCCATCATATATTTTCATTTTGAAGTCTTTTTCTTTCACGTTCTTGGCGAACTCTTTGCTTCCCTCAGGGCTTACCAGTTTGTCGTCTCCGGCGACTAGAAGTAGGGTTGGAACTTTGAGTTTATCTGCGTTCTTTCTAAGATTCTCCATGGTGGTGAAGAATTCTACTGCGAATCTGGCTGTTATGGTTTTAAAAACTAGGGGGTCTTTATCGTACTTTTCGCATACTTGTTTGTCGTGTGAGAGGTTGTTTGGATCTATTTGGTTTGGTAGCTCCTGGGTGGGGTTGCTCTTTGAGAGCTCTAATATTGCTTTCATAAGCTCTGGGTCTAACTCGCTGGCTAGTTTTAGTGCCGGTGATGACAAAATAAGGTAATCTATTTTCTTTGGGTTTTTTAGAGCGTATGCTATGGCTATTGTTCCTCCCAGACTGTGACCGAGAAGAATGGTCTTTTTCCCCTTTTCACTTTTTTTAACCATGTCAATGAAGGTGTCCAAGTCTTCTAGGTAGTCATCGAAACTATCTATGTGTCCGCGTGGACCTTCAGAGAGCCCGTGTCCTCTATGATCTAATGCGTAGAATGCGATTCCCTCATTGGCGAAGTGTTCAGCTACATGAGTGTATCTACCCGAGTACTCAGCCAAACCATGCGCCGCAACAACTACTGCCTTTACCTTCTCCGGCTTCCAGAATTGGTAGTATAGTTTTATTTTGCCTTTCCCATCAAATTTTCCTTCCTCATGGGTAATTTTCATACTTCAAACCTCCCGAAATCCTAAAATACAACACTGAAAATTAATAATGTTCCAATTATCCACATTCAAACATATAACATATTCGGTCATAGAGGGGTTAGAATAACCATTTTCAATGAAGGAGGTCTATTAGTGATAGTAGATATGCATTGCCATTTAAGCCACAAGGATTTTTATCCCGACATTTACTGGGAGCTTATAGCCCAATCTCTCTCCCTAAATCTGGGTATCTCCAAGGAGAAGGTGCTAAGGGATATGATGCCCGATTTTTGGAAAAAAGATGCCAGTACCATTGTGGAAGACATGGATAAAGCAGGAGTTGACAAAGCCGTGATTATGCCAGTTGACTTCGAGCTAAAAGTGGGTAAAGCGAAAATGTCAATAGAGGAGCAAAATAGGTACCACGCAAGGGCAGCAGATGAATATCCCGACAGGCTTATCGCCTTTGTGGGAGTTGACCCAAGAAGGGGAGAAAAGGCAGTTGAACTGCTTGAAAAGGGCGTCACGGAATGGGGAATGAAGGGACTCAAGTTCCACCCCGACGCAGGCTACTACCCCAATGATCCAGTTTGCTTCCCGCTCTATAAGAAGTGCGTAGAGTTAGATGTTCCCCTACTCTGCCACTGCGGCTTAATCTTCATTCCCTTTGAAGTTAAATACAATAATCCAATGTATCTTGACGATGTTCAAACAGCTTTCCCCGATTTGAGAATAGTAGCAGCCCACATGGGGGGAATAAGCGGAGTCCCAATACTAGCAGAAATAGGCTCTCTTAAGTCCAATATTCACACCGAGATTTCATTCACGGGTCAGATGTTGGCATGTGGAGCTCCCCAACTACTGCTTAATAATCTTAGGATGCTCATGGATTTGCCGCTCACCTTTGCTGTTCCCTTCAAAAATAGGATACTTTTTGGCAGCGATTGGCCATACGCTAACTCCATGATGAATCTGGAAGAATGGGTAAATTGGATTAAAAACCTTCCAAAAAAGGGAAAAAGGTATGGCTTGAAGTTCAGCGGGGAAGAGACCCGACTAATACTGGGAGAGAACGCCAAGAAAGTACTGAAAATATGACCAAGAAAGTACGCTGCCTTTTTTCTGTTTTTCAGTTATTTTTTTATGTTGTCTTTATTGGGGATTTCCCGTATTTTTTTGCGCATTCTATAAGGAGATCCACATGGTGGAGGGGAATATTTCTGCTTACACCTCCCCCCGTGGAGAGTATGAATCCGCCGCCGGGTCCCAGTTTCTGGATTACTTCTTTGCAGGTTTCTTCAACCAGTTTTGGCGTTCCTTTGAGCATTACGTCTCGAGGGTGAATGTTGCCCATTAGGGTGTACTTTCCATATGTTTTTTTCTTTGCTGTTTCTAGGTCTCCTATTTCGCCACAGTGGAATATATTGATTTTCATCTGCTCTATCTGATCTAGAACATGTGCCGCGTAGTTTTCATTGTGGTAGAGGATAATGCTTACTTTACTTCTAATATTGTCCAGAAACTTTTTCAGGTATGGTGTGAAGAATTCTTGGCACTGCTTGGCTCTCAGAAAACCTGTTGTGTGATCACTCACCAACACAAATAGAGCGGAGCCACCAATAACATCAATGAGGGTGTTAAACCAGTTGGTGCATGACTTCACGGTGATTTCTAAGAGTTTGTGGGCATATTTGGGGTTCTGAGAAATGAGTTTAAGGAAATTGGTATAACCCATAATTTCGCAGGCGAGCTCCACAGGTCCAAAGTCTCCAATTCCAGAACTTCCCTTAACTTTTTGCTGAATCTTAAGATACTCTAGGTACTTAGGCATTAGGCCGTCGCTTTGGGGGTCGGGAATTTCGAGTGAGTCGATATCTTCAGGGGTAGTTACAGCAACCTTTTTAACACCCGGAATTTCGTCTTCGGGTTCAGATAGCTGGCATCCGAAGCCTGAAGCGTGAGCATAGGGAACCCATACTGATGTCGCTATGAAAGCTTCGGGGAAGCGTTGCCTCATTTTTTCACCCGCCTCGATTTGTAACATTGGATCTTCAAGAAGCTTCTTTAAAGGCACACCGTAAAGATCAGCTAGAAAATCCCACTCGGGAAAGAGAATTACGGGAACCCATTCTGGTTCCTTGAAGCTTAAGGTTACAAGTACTCGTTCTAAAACCGACGACATTCTTCTAGCCCTCCAATATTTTTTTAACAACATTCAATGCTTTTATGGCATCTTCACAGTAGGCATCTGCACCAACCTCCTCGGCGAATTCGGGAGTAACGGGTCTACCTCCCACAATAACTTTAACTTTGTCCAGCCCTGCTTCCTTCAAGGCTTCGATTACCTCAGGTATGCGTTCCATGGTCGTTGTCAGCAATGCACTTAGGCCAACGATATCTGCTTTAACTTCTTGGGCTTTTCTTACGAACTCCTCCGCGGGAACATCTATCCCAAGGTCGTGAACTTCGTAGCCTTCAGAGGAGAGGAGGGTTGTTACGATGTTCTTGCCGAGGTCGTGTATATCATCCTTAACCGTCCCAATAACTATTACGCCCTTTTTCTTTCCACCCTTTTTAATGTGGGGTGTTAATACCTCCATGCCCGCCTTAAAGGCCTCAGCGGCCATAATCATGTCTGCGAGGAAATACTCCTTATTTTCAAAGAGCTCCCCAACCCTTCGAAGTCCCTTGGAGAATCCCTCATTTATTGCTTCAAGGGGGGAAATGCCTGACTCTAACGCCTCTTCCGCAATCTTTTTTGCCTCTTCAACATTCAGATTTACGACAACATCAACCATCCTTTTCAATAACTCTTCTTTAGAAGACATAAATACCACCTATTGTTTTCAAACCCTTTCTCGATATCTTTATCGATTTGTTCCAAACAATATACAAGCAGACTTATCTCTGCCTGAATCTTTTATCATTTACGATAAGTTAAAACCGATATTTTGCAGATTCTGGGAAGTTATTTTGGCGATTTGCTTTTCTCAAAATGGTTTGGAGATGCTTGGGCGTTTATACCGATTCGGCATCCACATTCTCCCAAAAGGGCTCTGTTGAATAATTTTAATTTTTTCAAAAAATTGGTTGTTTTTTGAAAATTTTTCAAATTAACAATGTAAAATTGCAAAAAATTCATTAAAACTGTAAGGAAATTGAAAAAAATAAAACTTTTTCAACAGAGCCAAAGGGGGAAGTGTCGTGATGAGAAGCTCCACAACCCCACCAAGGGATTCACAAATCGCGAAAAATGGGTTAAAAAGGAGTTATTTTCCTAAGGGATATTTGCCGAATTCAATTCCCGCTTCAAGCATAGCTACCACGTTTTGGGGTGGGGTGTCTGGCTGAATGTTATGGGATGGTGCAAATACGTATCCGCCGCCCTTGCCTAGAATTTCAATTACTCTTTTGCATTCTGCTTTAATCTCCTCAGGACTGGCTTTTGGTAGAAGTCTTTGCACATCTATGCCTCCATCAAAAGTTAACTTGTGTCCGAAAGATCTTTTTAGAGATTCTGCATCCATTCCTTTAGCTAAAGGCTGTATGACCTGAAGTATGTCAACGCCGAGATCGATTAGATGTGGAATTAGTGGTGCAACGGCTCCACAGCAGTGCCACATTATTCTTGCGTCGGTAAACTGTTTGATGTGTTTTATCATTCTTTTGTGATATGGTTTCCAGAATTCTTGGTATTGTTTTGGGGAGATGAAAGGTGCCTGCTGGGTGCCCATATCCTCAGCAATGTATGCAAAGTCTATGTGTTCACCCACCTCAGAATAGAATGCTTCTATTATTCCCTCCTCAACCGCAAGCAAGGTGTCAGTTAGGTAGTGGAAGAGTTCTGGTTCTCTCTGCATATCAAGCATCATCTGGGTAAACCCGCGAATCCAAGCATAGTTTTGAAATATCTGTTCAGCGAATGAGGCTAGGGCAACAATTACCCTATCGCTACTCTTTCTCATCCTAAGCACACGCTCCTTGGCCTTGCCTGAAAATACGGGATCCTCGGGGTCAGGCCACTTAAAGTTGTCTATGTCTTTGGTGGTGATTTTTCCCGAAAGAGGTGGATCGTAAACCTCCAGGTAGTAGCCTACTGGTTTAACCTTCAAACCATAGATGGTCTCAATGGTTCCATCAGGGTGCATTTTAGGTTTAGGTATGGACATGTAAAGGTATTGAAAATCTACCCCGTACCTATTAAGTATTCTCTCATCCACATTTATTACACAATTCCCAGAGTTCAAGTAGGGTTTGGGTACATCCTTAAGGCCAAGGTACTCCACCAGGGCTTTATATCCAAAGTAGGGGGCTTTTTTAGGCCACCAGTCGGGCATCTCGTAAATGGAGGTGTTCATTCCACCAAAATCTACCGGCACCCGGTCGGGCTCCTCGTGGTTTACAACCATCTCCACTCTTTCTCGGGGTGAAAGGTTTGCCAAATTATATGCCTCCTAAAAGGTCTTTAACCAGTGGAACCGCATCAGCGGCGTTGGTTGCAAATCCATCTGCCCCCGCTGCTTTTGCGAAGTCTTCGTCTACAGCTGCTCCTCCTACTATTATCTTCACGTTTTCTCGTAGTCGGTTTTCCTTCAGGGCGTCTATGGTTCTCTTAATGTTGTCCCGAGTTGTACTTAGGAGCGCGGACATACCTACTATTGCCGGCTTGTTTTTCCTAACTGCTTGGACAAAGTTTTCTGGGGTAACATCATTACCTAGATCAACCACTTCGAAGCCGCTGGATGCCAGCATCATACCTACAATGTTTTTGCCGATATCGTGTATGTCTCCTTCCACAGTGCCAATAACTGCCTTTTTCATTTTTTTACCTGTTTCCCTTTTTTCAAATAGAGGTTTCCATTTTTGCACCGCCTCAGATACTTCTGTACCTATTAGAATAAGCTCCGCCAAGTAGTACTCGCCAGATTCGAATTTCACTCCCACTTCTTCTAACCCGCTTCTGATACTTTCAACAAGTTTATCAACATCAATGTTGGGAGTTTTCAGAACCTTCTCCTTGAGCTCGCTCAATTTGTCTGTGTCAATTTTTGTGACCGCTTCCCGAAGTTCTTGATAAATGTTAACCACAACAATCCCTTCTGAACCATTCACACAAAAATTTTATTTTTAATTTCCCTAATGCAAGGATATAAATAAACCTTTACTGCATATTAATTCCTGATGCCCCTTTACTGACACAGAATCGTTTTTTAAGGATTTTTATTTCTCGATAGGTAATTAAGGGTTTGATTTAAAGGTTTAGGATGTATAATTTTTAATGGTTAAAAGGTTTAGGATTCTTGAAACGTGCAATAGGGAGGATTATGAATGGAGAATCCAAATCTACTTGTCACTTATGATATGCGGAACATAAAGGAGTCTGAACAGGAGGTTTTGTGGGTATTAGAGAAGGTGGGCGAGAATAAGCCGAAACTTTTAAGGTCACCAGCTAGGGGAATTTTTCTAATTGTTACGTCTTCAGATCCTAGAGAAATAAATAGGAAGCTTGCGCAGCTGTGTAGGGAGGAACCGGAACAATTTTGGTTCACCTATAATTATGTTCCAATCGATGTGTGGTGCTCATCTGACCTTGAAGAGATTCAGGAACATGTTAAAAAACTTGCGAGGGAAATCGGGGAAGACGAGACTTGGAGAATGACAGTAAATAAGAGATTCTACGACCAGCATCACACGCAGGAAATCATAGAGTTTCTGGCCAAAAATATCAGTTGGGGTAAGGTGGACTTGAAGAATCCCCAGAAAATTATACAAATAGAAATCATAGGAAAAAAGGCCGGAATATCATTACTAAAACCTAGAGATGTTTTTTCAGTAAGCAAAGTTAAAGGGGAAATTTAAAAAGCCCAAAAATAATGAACCAGTAAGCACCAACCACTTCAAACATTTTTATTGCCACCAAAGAAGATTTTTAAGAAGAATTGTTTTTCGATCTATACTTCAAATTTACAATTATATTGGAGTGAAACGACATGGATATTGCGATAATAAATACTTGGCTACTCACATTCCAGGGAGACAATCTGGGAATAATTCAAGATGGCGCATTAGGGATTGAGGATGGAAAAATAAGCTACGTTGGTTCTACTGATGGTTTCAATTACAAAGAAGCGGATAGAATAATTGAGGGTACAGATCACGTAGCAATGCCTGGATTAATTAATGGGCACATCCACACCCCTTTAACCCTGCTTCGGGGCGGTGCACAAGATTTACCGGAAATTGAGTGGATGAACAAGGGGATATTGCCACTAGCCATGCATATGACTCTGGAAGACCTCATATGTGGATCAAAGTTGGGAGTATTAGAGGGACTGAGAACTGGAACAACCACCTTTGCGGAGTACACCATAAATGCAGTAGACATTTTAGAGAAAGTTTATCTACCCTGGCAGGTGAGAGTGGTGGCCACAGAAATGATAAACGAGGTGGGCTTCGGCAGAACCCATCTGAAACCAATAGACCTCTACGAATTTGACCGCTCCAAGGGAGAAAACGAACTTAAAAGGGCCCAAGAGCTCTTCCAGAAATTCAGATCAGAGGAATTGGTGACTTGTATGTATGGACCCCAAGCACTTGACATGGTTTCCCTTGATTTGCTTAAGACCATTAAGGAACAAGCCATTGAGCAAAACGCAGGAATACATATGCATGTAGCCCAGGGACAAAGAGAGAGACTTCAAATAACTGGCAGATACGGAAAGAATGCTTCTACGGTAAAAGTGCTCCACAAAAATGGGTTATTGGGCCCCTTTCTTTTAGCCGCCCACTGCCACGACACAAATGAGAAAGAAAGAGAATTAATGGTTAAAGAGGGGGTGAAAATGGTTGCCTGCCCCAGCGCCATAGGAATGATTGACGGAATAGTTCCCCCAGTAGGCCACTATGTGGAGTTGGGGGGAAGCGCCGGACTGGGAACCGACCAGGCCGCAGGCCCTGGAAGCCACAATCTTTTCCGGGAAATGAGAACTGCAAGCCTCCTAACCAAAACACTCCACAGGGACCCAACTGTGCTCCCTGCATGGAAGGCTCTTCAACTAGCCACCATTGGAGGAGCAAAAATTCTTGGGATAGCTAGCAAGGTGGGCAGCCTAGAAGTGGGAAAACAAGCAGACGTAATAACCCTAAACCTCAGACACCTACACCTCACGCCCACTGTTTCCCGTCCCTTCAGAAACTTTATTCCCAACCTCGTCTATTCCACAAATGGGACAGAAGTAGACAATGTAATAATAAATGGCAAAGTAATACTTTCTAAAGGTAAATTTGTCAACATCGATGAACAAGCTATCATAGAGGAAGCCAACATTCGAGCCAAAAGAATTTTTGAATCAGCAAGTGAAGATTGGAAAAAAGCCAACTCAAAACTCGTAAAGTACACACAGGAGGGATGGCTCTAAACAAAAAAGGGAAATACCAAAGATGCCACGTTACACAACTTTATCCCCCTCAATTTTTATCTATTCAGATGAATTTTTGCAATTTTACAACGTTAATTTGAAAATTTTTCAAGAATACATAAACACTTTAGAGAAAGTAAATGTAACAGAGCAAAATGAACCGAATTAAAAAAATAAAATAGAAGCCTTTACCCTCTTAGAAGCCTAATTTTTCTACGTCAAACCAGTCGGGGAACCACTTGTAGTGCTCCAAGGGGTAGGCTTTCCTTATACCTATGTAGTTCGCTTTAGCCATTATCACGTTTCCACGCCTATCCTTGAATGTAACTATTAAGCCCTTCTGCTCTAGCTTAGCCCAAAGATCCAAAATCTTCTCCTTCGGGAGACCGGTCTCCTTCTCGCAGTCATCTATAGCCATGTATAGTCCAGGGTTGCACCTGTAGTCTTCTGCCAAAATCTTAAGCATAACATCCTCAGTTATCTCCTTCCCATACCAAGGCCCCTTTCCAAGGGATAACGTGGGAGTCTCCAGTTTCTCGTTCCACCGTAACCTGAAAGGCCAATCCAAGTAGCCCAATGCGCCCATCCTGTAGATGACCAGTTTCTGAACCTCGTTGGTACCAGCCACAATTTGACCAATCTTACCCTCACGAAGCAGCCTCTCCGCGGGATAGAAGCGCGTCAAACCATCGCCACCCATCAATTGTATGGCGTCAAGACCAATCTCGGTGGCGTAATCGGTGTTCAACATTTTCGCTATACCGGATTCTATGGCCGCCATTTGTCCCATATCCATGATGTAGGCTGCATAGAATGTAACGAGGCGGGCTACTTGCTGTTTGGTTATCATGTCCGCAATCTTGAACTGGTTATGCTGAAAGTCACTGATTTGCGATCTAAACTGTACGCGCCTACTCGTGTAATAAATCACCTGTTTTATAACGTCTTCTAGGGCACCAGCAGCCGCAGCGGCACCAATCAGCCTCTCAAAATTAAGCCCGGTCATCATTATATTCCAGCCGCCACCAACGGGTCCGATTCTGTTGAAGTCTGGTACTCTAACGTTGTCAAAGTCTAAGTAGCTGTTGGGAAGGTTGTCGAATGCGACAAGGGGGTTTACCTTTTCTAAATGGAATCCGGGGGTTCCTTTTTCTACTACGAAGGTTGTGAGGTGTTGGTTTTTTCTTCGGACTTCTGGGTCGTCGCTGGTTTTTGCGTATACGAGGTATCTTTCTGCAGGTCCAGCGGTTGTTGTGAATCTTTTCTTGCCGTTAATTATCCATTCGTCCCCATCTTTTTCGGCGGTGGTCATTACTGAGGCGGCGTCTGATCCTGCGAAAACTTCGGTTATACATACTGCTCCTAGTTGGCCCTTGGCCATTTTGGTTAACCATTCTTGTTTCTGTTCTTCGGTGCCATTATGTAGAATTTGGTGTAGTCCACCTATGTAGCTGGTTACTAGAATGTGGCCCACGGCATACATGCGGTTTAGCTGTTCGCAGGCTATGCAGGCTCCGGTGCAGCCTAGGCCTAGGCCACCGTATTCTTTGGGAATGCCTGCTCCAAAGTATCCTCTTTTTACTGCTTTTTCTACTAACTCCATGGGGAAGGTTCGTGTCCAGAATAATTCTTCAGCTCGGGGTATGTTCTCAGTGGCGAATTGCTCTATTTCTTTAGCGAATTCTATTTGCTCTTTGGTCCACCAAGGATAAGTTTGCATTAACAATTCACCTCATATTTTAGGGATTTTCCAGCAAGTTAGTTCAGTTTTTTTCATTACAGAGATTCCAAGTCCTTTTTAAAATTTTTTTAAACTTTTATGGAGCTGATAATGACCAAAAAGAGAATGTGCAATAATTGCACTGTTTATTCTGGTGTGTTTTTAAGCTGAGGGCAAAATGTGCTTACACTGAACTACGTTTCTCTTGCGGATTGGATGGAGGTATTGAAAGTAAGGGGGATTTCAGGCAGGAGGAAGGGTGTTCCTATGAAGTGGGAATCAATGATCTAGTCGTGTATAATGTTCTGAAGGGTAGACTTTCAGATATTGTTCTGGGGACTTGAATTTTTAGATTTGAGTAGGGTGTTAAAACTGCTTCTATTTAGAAAGTTTGTTAACTTCCAACTGTTAACGTTAAAGAAAAAACATTAAATCCATAATTCCTCAAAAACAACCATACACACGTGTCGTGCAGCCGATTCCAGCTAGGCCCGGAATGTGAGAAGTTCGAAAAAGCCCAAAAGAGGACAGAGCCACAGCTGGGACCATCCCTCACTGAAAGCA
>JAHQXB010000017.1 GCA_029856435.1 Candidatus Jordarchaeia archaeon | reverse complement strand
CGGGAATTTGCTATAGGAAGGGAGAACCCAGTATTATGGCGAGGTTGTTTATAACAACCCCGCCTACTCTGTTGACCATTTTTTTCTAAACCTCCAAGAATGGTGAATTTCCCCTGATGAAGCACCTCTAAATTTTTCCTATAACATAAGCAAAACCAAAATAAAATAAAAATACAATTAACAATTCGGAGGTACTGGGTGATGCAGATTTATTCGGCTCCATCTCCCTAATAAAGCTCCAAATCGTGAAAGAAGCCCTATAAACACCCCCTCTTTGAGGCGAAACCGAACAATTCTACATCACCGAGGTACTGCTAGGTAAAATTTAATAGCACTTTTAATTCCAATGAACAAAGAAAATCACGCTTCTCTCATCATTAAACTTCAGGGTGGTTGACAATGAGCACAGAAATGGAAAAAACTGCTTCGCTCTACAGGTGGCTATTTCGACTACCTACCATGAAAAAATTATTGATATTTTCTCTCG
The DNA here is from genome assembly GCA_029856435.1 of Candidatus Jordarchaeia archaeon. GTDB lineage: Archaea > Asgardarchaeota > Jordiarchaeia > Jordiarchaeales > Jordiarchaeaceae > Jordiarchaeum. The sequence continues at coordinate 12,088 of JAHQXB010000017.1, read as the reverse complement.
CAGCATCCCTATGCATTAGTATTACCATTAGGCTTATTATTTACCTCTCTATGCCTTTAATACCTAACATGATAATAGGATTCATTCAGGGAGTATCTGCGCTGTTTACTCCCATTGTTTTGTCGACCTTGATAGTGAGTCCAATTATGAAGGGTGAGGAAAGTGTTTGGGACAGAAGAAGATTATACGCATTATCCACCATTTGTATGCTTTTTTTAGGCACAGCCTACATCGTAGGGGCTATAGCCTCTATTTTGGCAAATAGAATCACCATTGTTTCTGTTGCTTTTGTATTTGGGGCGTCTTTCATATTTATGTTAAGATTTTTGGTAATCCATGCGATGAGCAAGTTTAGCGCCTTTAGATCTTCAATGGTAGCTCTAACCCAACCACTCCTTTGTATAATTGCCATTTTGCCTTTTCAGGAATTAACCTTTTCACTGGGAGTTATAAAACTTTTAACAATGTTCACAATTACTTCGATTGTATTCGGCTTCGCAGCATTAGCATACCTCTGGTTAGTTGATAGACCTATACTTAAAATGTTAAAGGTGAGTGGGGTAGGCTTTTTATACGGCTTTCTTTTGGATTGGATAGAGAATAAACCTTATGTGCTGGAAGAAAAATTTGAAAAGATTGGGGAAGAAGCCTCCCTTCCGGTGCTTACACTATTATTCAAAGACTCGAATCTTCTAAATAGTGTACTTGTGGTTCCTAACATTCATCCGGGACCATTCAAAACTGTTGGCAGTAGTGAAATGCCTTACATAATAGCGAAGGAGATGAAGGAAAAAACTGGCGCCATAGTTTCAGTGGCTCACGGGCCTTCAACACACGGGCAAAATTTGGTCACCGCGAATGAAATCAAGAAGGTTTTAAAAACCATCGAGAATTCTTTAGACCAATCCAACTTCGTATCAAAAGCAAGCCAATTTGTTACCTACGAGGAAGACGAAGTAAAAATGAGTTGCCAAATTTTCGGAGACCTTGCACTGCTAATAGTCACACTATCCCCCATAAGTTTTGATGATATAAGCCCTGAGCTAGGAGAACTTGTAAGAGAAGCGGCCATAAGCGAAGGAATTAAGGACTCTTTTCTAATAGACGCCCACAACTGTGGCGGTGAAGTCGTAACCCCCATTTTACCAAATAGCGAAACCGCTAAAAAAATGGTTTACGCCGCCAAAATGGCAGTAAAAAAAGCAAAGTCTAAAATGAGCACAGAAATCAAAGCCCATGCAGTTCAATCAAAGCCAGACGAATTCCACAAATGGGAGGGCATTGGGCCTGCCGGCGTTACAGTTCACGTTGTAGAAGTCAAGGGGCAGAAAGCTGCATATATTATAATTGATGGAAACAACATGATTCCAGGACTAAGAGAAAAGATAATTGGCAGCGTCAAAAAAATTGGAGTCGACGAAGCAGAAGTGATGACGAGCGACACCCACATTGTAAACGCGGTATCACTAGACCCTAAAGGCTACCAAGCTGTAGGCCAAATTGGAGACCACAAAAAACTGATAACAATGATAGTCAACATGACAAAAGAAGCACTTACAAACCTCAAACCAGTAAAAATCTCTTACAATATAAAAAAAGTGGAAAAAATAAAAATCGTTGGAGAAAAACAAATGGCCCTCTTAACAACCCAAATAGTAAAATCTGTCTCAACCGCAAAAAAATCACTTATAATACTAGTCTCAGCTGCCCTACTGAATATAATACTCCAATATTTACTATTCATTTTATAAAGCGATAAACCGTAGGCAAAAACAGCAACCTGATTCTAAGAAAACTTACAAAAGTATTCAATTAACCACGTTTTACCCTCCTGTTTCGAAATGTTTTGTGAAAAATCGTCGATAGAAGCAGTTCATTTGTTATGCGGATTTTTTACCCTCATTTTCCTGCAGCCCATCTCTCCTTGGGAGCATTTACTGAAGGAAATCCATAATTCGTCCTCCAACATTTCTAAATTATGAATATATCCTAATATACAAATGTTGAATGAACTTAAAACTAACTGAAGTTTTGCGGTTTATAGGTAAGACGCTAGTTTTTCTCTGAGCCTCGTAGCAAATAACAAAAAGTGCTTTTTTTGCATAATTTTACTTTTTTTAAATCTATTCCTTAAATTGTTGAAAATTTTCAAATTAACAATGTAAAATTAAAAAATACATCAAATGTATAAAGAAATTAAAAAATAAAAATTGTACAACACAGCAACAAAAAGCAAAATGCTTTAAAGTATGGATGAAATACGTTTTGCAAGCATAACAAATTTTAAGCATAACAAATTATTAACTCACACCTTTAATTCACTTAGAGAAGAGTAGCACTCTCGAGGGAACATTAACTATCAAGTAAACAACACCAAGAATGAACATAAAGAAATTTTGGAGGATTTCCTTTGAAGGATATTGTAGAAATTAGATTCCACGGAAGAGGAGGACAAGGCGTTGTGACCGCTAGTAGACTAGTTGCAGAGGCTGCTTTAAAGGAAGGGAAAAACGTTCAGTCGTTCCCGGCATTCGGAGCAGAGAGAAAAGGGGCGCCAATAAAGGCATTCGCCAAGATAAGTAACAAACCAATACTCAGCAGATCTCAGATTTACGAACCAGATATCGTCGTTGTACTAGATCCAACATTAATAAAGGTTGAAAATGTTACGGAGGGACTGAAGAAGGACGGAATCATAATTGTGAACATCGATAGAAGCCCAGACGAATTAAAATCTGAGTTAAAAGTTAATAACAAAGTGGCAACAGTTAACGCAACCAAAATTGCTCTGGAAACCCTAGGTGTAGCTATAACCAATACGCCAATCTTAGGAGCCTTAGCAAAAGCAACCGGAGTCGTAAGTTTAGATACTATTAACAAAATAACTAGAGAAATGTTCGAACAAGATTTAGCAGAAAAAAACATAGATGCGATAATGAGAGCATACAAGGAGGTTAAAATAAGTTGAGTAAATCCAAAAAGAAACTCTTAGCTTGGAATGAACTCCCCATAGGAGGATACATTACTGAACCGGGCAACGCTAGGGAATACAGAACCGGTGACTGGAGAGAAGGAAAAAAACCAGTAATAAAAGAAGGCAAATGCAACAACTGTCTCCTATGCTGGATTTACTGCCCTGAAGGAGCAATAGAAAGAGAAGAAAAAGGAGTAAAAATTAATTACTTTTACTGTAAAGGGTGCGGAATATGCTCAAAGGAGTGTCCTGCAAAAGCAATAGAAATGGAGGAAGAGTAGAATGGGAAAACTTGTCGCATTAACTGGCAATGAGGCTGTGGCACACGCGGTAAAACAGTGTAACCCAGATGTAATAGCTATGTATCCTATAACTCCCCAAACACAAATTGTCGAAGAACTAGCACAGTTTTACGCCGATGGCGAAATCGACGCTGAACTCATAGCTGCAGAATCCGAACATTCCGCGATGGCTGCATGTATCGGAGCCTCTCTCTCTGGTGCTAGGGTATTCACCGCCTCAGCCTCCCAAGGTATTGCTCTCATGTTCGAAATGTTATTTGTTGCCTCTTCCTTTAGACTACCAATAGTCATGGCAGTATCTAATAGGGCACTTAATAGCCCCCTAAACATCTGGAATGATATGAGTGACACTATGGGGGTCAGAGACTCGGGATGGATACAAATCTACAACCAAAACGCCCAAGAATCATATCACACTATTATGCAAGCATTCAAAATAGCAGAGGATAAAGATGTTCAGCTGCCCGTGATGTCCTGTCACGATGGCTTTGTTGTGAGTCATGCAACCGAGGGAGTAGAACTCCTAGAACAAAAAGACATAGACGATTTCCTACCCCCTCGAAAAATGCAGTTTCCAATAAGTGTGGAAAAACCAGTTACGGTTGGTTGTGTTGGAGTGCCTGAATACTATCCTGAAATCAAAGTGCAACAAGAAGTAGCCACACAAAATTCCCTAAAAATTATCCAAGAGGTCTTTGATGATTTTAATAACAGATTCAACACAAATTATGAAATTATTTCGTCATATCAAATGGAAGACGCAGAAGTCGCATTACTAGCTATAGGTTCGCTGGCGGGGACGGCTCAGGAGACAGTATACAAACTACGAAAAAGCGGAAAAAAAGTGGGCTTAGTAAAACTCCGTGTGTTCCGACCCTTCCCGAAAGATGATCTACAAGAGGCCTTAAAAGATATAAAAGTCGTGGGAGTTATAGACCGAAACATTAGTTTTGGAGCAATGGGCGGGGCCCTAAGTATGGAAGTAAGATCTGCGTTATACGAACTTAGAAACCGGCCACACGTTATGGGATTCCCCACGGGTCTTGGAGGAAGAGACACCAGAATTGAACATTTAGAAAAGGTCGTCGAAATACTTCTCAAAGCCGCGCGAGAAGACAAAATCGAAGCAGTTTACAGAGTCGTAGGCTGCAGAGGGCCTGGATGTATAAATGTAACATATGATGGAGGATAAAAAATGTCTCTGAAAAGTTTACTCGCACGAGAATACTTGACCCCTGGTCACAGGATGTGCTCAGGCTGTGGAGCTGCAATAGCCCTAAGACAAGTATTTATCGCCCTTGATAAACCACCCATAATCGTTAATGCCACTAACTGTGTTGAAGTAGCGACCACCCCCTACCCCTACACTGCTTGGAGTGTGCCTTGGATACACACTGCATTCGAGTGCACCGCTGCTACTGCAGCAGGTGTAGAAGCAGGACTAAAAGTATTACAAAGGAAAGGCAAAATCCCAAAAACAGATAACCCCATAATAGCCATCGCAGGCGATGGAGGTACCTATGATATTGGGTTGCAGGCGCTTTCCGGAGCTTTAGAGAGGGGCCATAAGTTTACATATATCTGCTACTCTAACGAAGCTTACATGAATACAGGTATTCAACAGAGTGGAGCCACTCCCAAGTTTGGATGGACAACTACTAGCCCCGCTGGTAAGGTGGTTCCAGGTAAGGTTCGTTTTCAGAAGGACCTTATGAAAATTGTTGTGGCGCATGAAATCCCTTATGCAGCTACTGCGAGCCCTGCGTATCCAATGGATCTGATAAGAAAGGTTCGTAAGGCGGTTTCGGTTGAGGGGCCTTCCTTCCTTTTAATTTTGGCTACATGTCCTAGAGGTTGGAGAACTGAGTCCGACTTAACAATAGAGGTTGCTAGAGAGGCTGTGCTTACCCGCTACTGGCCGCTGTATGAAGTGGAAAATGGAAAGTACAAAATAACGAAAAATATTGTTAAAAAGAGACCCGTAGAAGAATACCTAAAATATCAGGGCAAATTCAGACATCTCTTCAAACCAAAACGCCAGGACAAAATGATACAGGAAATCCAAGACTACGTTGATAAAAAATGGCAGGAGCTAATTGCTCTAGAAAAATTGACCCAAAGCATTGAAGTATAAAAAATCTTTCCAGAACTAAAATTAACACTTTTCCAACAAGAACATCAAAACACGTATCTTCATAAAGGTCCTTAATTTTTATTTTACCTCAACCAGATGGATTACATAGTTTCCTCCAAAAATTTTATTTTACCCTTTTTTCTTTCATCTAGAGCTTCTCTCACAGAGAACAAAAGTGGCTTTTTCTGCTTTTTTGGTAATGTTGAGAACGGAATCCCATCTGATTTGATATTTTAGTTATAGCAATTATAGAAAATAAAAGATGTTCAAAAACTCAGATTGTACGCTTAACTTTTCACTTGCTGAGTGTGATTTCTATAGCTGAAACGTTAGCAGTTCCACCTTCAGCAGCTGTGATTTGTTCTGTACCTATTTTAATGTCCTTAATTTTAAGACCGGTTATGAATTTGGTTCGTAAAATCTCTGCAACGTCAACCGCTCGACTAATAGATCTTCCTCTAGCTTTCAAAACAATTTCATTATTACCCCTATTAAACTGTGTAACACAGGCTAAAACATAGCTCATGACACTTTTTTTCCCAATAAAGATTGTATTTTCATCTGACAAAATATTTCACCTCTGACGATACTATAACCTTTTTCACTTTTGTATAGGGAACGCTGATTGATTTGAAGATCAAATACCTCACAAATGTTGACATAACTCTGCATTATAACTGAAGAGATAGACTTGTTCGATTTGTAAATTTTGTTACAAGACTCCGATACATAATTGTTATTAATAAATATACCTCAAAAATGTGCCCCGTTTAGGTAACAAAAGATAATGGTGCGCTAAAATACGGGGCAGCCTTCCTCCATTTTGCCGTACCTTTCCCACTGTCTGTCGACATAATTCTTAAGCTCTCGGATTTGCTCATCTGTAATTCCCTTGAACCTACCTTGAAGCTTAATGTATTCTTGTATCGGCTTTCTCTTCGACGGGTCCATCACCCGCTTGCTGGGACTGCTTAACCTGAATACACCATTCTCAACCTCGTAAAGAGCCCACATACCAGTTTCCACCGCTAACTTGCCGATCTCCACCGTTAACTCTGTATCAAAACGCCAACCAGGGGGGCAGGGAGCCAAAATGTGAATATACTTAGTGCCCTCTATGTCCTTAGCCTTCTTTATCTTCTCATATAGATCTTTTGGATAACTGGAGCACGCAGTTGCAACATAAGGAATATTATGCGCTGCCATAATCATAGGAACATTCTTTTTCTGCTGTCCCTTACCAAAAGGCGTTGTAGTAGTCCAAGCACCCAAGGGAGTACTACTACTTCTCTGAGTACCAGTATTCATGTACGCCTCATTATCATAGCAAATATAAATGAAATTAGTGCCCCTCTCAGCAGCGCCACTCAATGCCTGGATTCCAATATCTGTTGTTCCTCCATCGCCCACCCATGCAACTACGTTTATATCCTTTTTGTTTAGGTAATCCAGAGCGGCTACTATTCCAGAGGCAACGGATCCACCGGCGGCGAATGCCATGTCAAAGTAGTTTACACTTGCAGATGAGCGAGGCCACCATCCCACATAAACATTTGCGCATGATGCGGGTACAACCATAACAGTTTTTTTGCCTAACGCCTTCAAGACCCATCTTAAGGCAAGTGTTGAGCCGCAGCCTTGGCACGAAGAATTTCCCGGTAACCAATATTCTTCAGGTGCTTCAGAGCGTAATGCTTTTATTGACATATTTTTGCTCCCTCTTATTTTGCCATGAAAAACTTTTTTCCTACTTTCTAAAACGCAGAAGCGTATGAAAATTTTTGAAAGTTGTAAAAAACAAAAGAGTTTTTACTTAAAAAGTTAGTGCGTAACGAGAATTACATATTCTGTTTTACAGTTTATATGCGTAACTTTTAAGTTGTAATACTGTTTTGTATTCTTTTACACTAGTTAAATTTTATTACCCAAAACTGTTTTAAGGACTGGTTTGTGTAAAGCTAGTAAACCAAATAATCTGATAAGGAGACCTCATTTTGGAGGTGCGCAAATGCCAGCTAAAGTATATGAGATCCGGTGGCATGGAAGAGGCGGCGCTGGAACAGTTACAGCCGCTAGAATATTGGCTGAGGCAGCATTCCACGAAGGCTTTAAGGGCGTCCAGTCACTCCCATTTTTCGGTGCGGAGCGGCGTGGTGCTCCCGTGGTGGCATTCACAAGATTTTCAAAGGAGCCAGTTCGGATTCATTCCAATGTGTACACTCCAGATATTGTTGTTGTAGTTGATTTTAGTCTTTTTGAGACCGGTCTGGTCAACATTACAGACGGTTTGAAGGCTGGTGGCACCCTGGTAATTAACACTCCGGGAAACTCAGATATTTTCAGTAAGATCGGTAAACTTCCCAAGAATGCTAAAGTTTTTACTGTAGATGCTACCAGTATTTCCATCGAGTTCGGTTTAGAAGTAGCGGGGTTAGCACTTTCTGCCACTCCCATGCTGGGTGCTTTTGCTAAAGCCACAGGTCTAATCAGTTTAGATTCTGTCTTGGAGGCTCTAAGTGATACATTTAGTGGCAAGCAAGACGAGAAAAATCTTAGAGCCGTCGAGGTGGCTTTTGAAAAAACTATAGAACTAGTGGTGCCAGGGGAACTATACCTTGATGGCAACATGCCTGTCTGCAAGCGTGAAAGAGTTTCCCAGTTCCGAACATGGAAGGATTTGACACCGATACCCATTTCTAAACCAGAGAAGGCAAGTATGGGAATCACTGGCGAGTGGAGAGTCTTCAAACCAGTTTACGATCGGGAAACCTGTTCAAAATGTCTTTCGTGCTGGATGTTCTGCCCAGAGAATGTGGTGACGGTTGACGAAGAGGGGTATCCTGTGATTGACTACACCTACTGTAAAGGCTGTGGTATATGTGTATCTATTTGTCCTAAGAAAAGTATGCGTTTGGTTAGAGAAAAGGAGGAATCATGATGGCGAAGACTGTAATAACGACGGGGAATTATGCGGCTGCATATGCGGCTGCTTTGTGTAGACCCGCGGTTATTGCGGCTTATCCAATCTGAGCAGGATTATCTTCTTGTTTGGGGATATTAACGCCGCAAACAGGTGTTGTGGAAAAATTATCGGATTTGGTTGAGAGTGGAGAGTTAAATGCTAGATTTGTGCGGGTAGAGTCTGAGCATTCTGCTTTGGCTGCTTGTATTGGCGCATCTCTAACAGGGGTGAGAACGTTTACTGCGACCTCTGCTCATGGTTTGGCTTATATGCATGAGATGGTTCATTGGGCGGCGGCTTCACGTTTACCAATTGTTATGGCTATAGTTAACAGGGCTTTGGGGCCGCCTTGGAACATTTGGGCTGACCATGGTGATTCAGTTTCTCAGAGAGACACTGGCTGGTTACAAATTTACTGTGCTAACCATCAAGATGCGTTTGATTCAATAATACAGGCATATAAAATTGCGGAAGATGAAGAAGTTCTTTTGCCCGTTATGGTTTGTTACGAGGGGTTTACTATTAGCCACACTTCTCAGCCAGTAGAGATTCCAGAACAAGAGGAGGTTGATGCATTCCTGCCACCTTATAATCCCACACACATAAGAGTAGACATTGATAATCCGATAACCCACGGAAATTTACAAAATCCTGATGATTGGTTTTATGAGTTTAAGTATCTTATGCACTTGGCCCAAGAAAACGCCAAAAAGAAAATTGTACAGGTAGCTTCAGATTTCAAAAAGAGATTCGGCAGATATCACGGAGGCCTAGTTGAAGAATATAAGTGCAATGATGCAGATGCAATTATTGTATGTATGGGCTCCTTGGCTGACCAAGCTATAGTAGCTGTTGATGAATTAAGAGAAGAGGGTTATAGGGTCGGAGCAGTTAAATTGAGAGTTTTTCGCCCCTTCCCGGATGAGGAGTTTCGCAGGATTGCTAAGAATGTTAAGGCTATTTCCGTCATAGATAGAAACCTTTCGCCAGGTAAAGGCGGAGCTTCATCATCTGAACTCAAGGCAGCTCTATACACAGAGGATAAAAGGCCACAGGTGTTAGAATTCATAGCTGGTCTTGGAGGCAGAGATGTTACGGTGCAAGACCAGAAGGAAGCATTAAAAAAGGCTATTGAGGTTCTTGAAACAGGAGAAACAGTAAAGGAAATAGGATGGATTGGGAGAAAGTAGAAGGACAACCTTTTCTTCCCCTCAATTTATGAGTACTTTGTAGAAGCTAGGGTTCGTTTAAAGTATTTTTGTGTACCCCAGTTCTTCCCCCTCCTTGCTAATTTTCAATTGTCCTAATTGCACAAATCTGATTTTTTCTTTTTCAACTGGTGTGTAGAAGGTAATTTCGTTTTTCTCAAAGTCCACTTCTCTGATTATGCCTGTGCCAATAAGCTTGTTGTTCTGGTCTTGGAAGGCAGCTAAGACATTTTCAAAATCTCTTTTTTGGACGAGATACACTTCCGGTTTACCTACTTTTGTCTCTAGAAACTCTGTGATGTCCTTATTTATTCTAATTTCCCCGTTTGGTAAAACTATGTATAACAGGTCCTCGGATTCCTCCACATAAACTGGCATATGCCCTAATACTTGTTTTATCTCTTCAAACCTTTCTGGACTTGCTTTAGAACCAGAACCAAGTAAAGTGTACCTTAGTCTAATTTGTTCCAGACTTAAAGTAATATTCCGCCCCCCCTCCAATCCTTTTCGATAAAGAATTTCTCTAATGAATTTCCTATTCTCTCTATCTCTTTTGTAAGTGTTAGGAGCGGGGAGTCTAATAATCTTTAAAGAACCGTTAAATGGAGCCAATAGATGCTCTATTTCTCTCCCCCTCTGTAATGCAATAATAACTGTAGGTTGTAGCATTAAGATTAGTGATGTCTTAAGCTCTCTGGCATTTCTCCCATATACCCAGCCAGAAGTGTCTATAAAGATTATTTCTGAACCGTTTTCTAGTGCTTTTTTCACCATTACTGCTATACCCGTAAGTGTCCTGTGCAATAATCGAGAGGGAGTATTCGACCCAACAAAATAAGCCTCCCTTAATTCAACTTCAGATAGTGTAGAAACCGTCTTTTCCATAATTCCCATACTGATAAAGCAAGGTAAACCTATACTGCTCTGCCCCACGTCCGAATCAACTATGGCAACTTTGAACCCTTTCCTAAAAGCGTGATTCGCCAAAAAAGTTGTCAACGATGTTTTACCAGAATCTACGGTTCCTAATATAATTATTATTCCAGGTACCTTTAAACTGTCCAATAGGCGAATGGCTTCGATCCATTCTTTTGGAAACGCTTCCTCAAGAGGTTGAATAGCTTCATCATTATCAATATAAACATCCAACACCGCTTCCGAAATAGTTTTAACTGGAAGCGCTTTACCTTTAGTGATAACAATGTTCTTCTCCTTCTCTAAAATATTCTCAAATATTGAAATCTCTCCCTTGACAACCTCAACTTTTGCTGGACCCCTAATAAGAAATGTTTGGTTTGGGCCTGCCTCAACGGTTCTCTTCAAGAATCTTTCCTCATACCCTTCTTTTTTTGCGATGCGATAGCAAAATCTAGACTAATTTCTCCTCTCGCTACCTTCAGAGCATTAGCCTCATTAATCGTTATCCTACCGTGAGACGCTTGGCGGCTCATTTTCTGAATGTGCTTAATTGTGCCTTTCTTTATTTCCTGCAACTTTTCAAATTCCTGTGGCCTACATCCCTCTTTCTTCGCAATTGCTAAAGCTGCCTTGGTGTCTTTAGTTACCCGCGGCCCACTTGAGGTTTCAAACTCATCAACAAGTTCTAACTCAGCATCCACACCTCTCAGAAGCTCTAAAAGCGGCTTATAGTAAAGCGGCGCCCCTGTCCCAATACGTATAATTTTTCTCACCGCTGAAAAAGTTTCTAAAACGTTTCTAATAATTTTGGCGGCGCCTTTCGAGGAAAATGCTTTGTACACATCAACCAAATTATCATTAACAAGCACAGCCAAACCATAAGTTTTACCTGGATCCACACCAATAGTAACCAAACTTATAGGATCATTGTTCATGTTTAAAAGAAAGCGTAGTTTCGGCACAATAGTGGAAGTTTCTTTTGTTTCCACAGTTAAAACTTTTGGGTGATCCATCGTATTTTTCTCAACATCTGATGTTATAACACACTTTATATCCGAGGGAATAGTTTCGCCCGGTTTCACACTAATGAAAGGGATACCTTCGTCTCTCAATTCCTGAATAATCTTATAGTACAATCGCATATTGCCAGTTACTACCGCTACTTCCGCCAATTTCTACTTCTCCAAACAAACAGACTTTCTTTGCATCACAATAAAAATTATTTACTGATAAACATTAGTTTTTGGAAAAATATTCTTTGCCGTCCGGGTGAAAAATATACCCACAACACAAATATTTAACTAACTCGTTTAAACTTTTCTGAGTATTCCTTACAAATTTTTTCACCTAGCAGCCCCTATAATCGGTTTTAATGTTTTTATAATATACATCCTCAACTCTTCATCTCCCTTACCGTAATGAGTAAAAAAGTCCTCAGAAAAGTATTTAATCCACGCGATAGACAGCTAACAACACTTCCTCACTGCCAAACAAGCCGGAGGAGGAACTGAAACTATACAATTCGTCTTCGACAAAGAACATCGCCAAAGCCTGTTCCCACATTACACTGCCACAACACCAGAACCCATT
>JAHQXB010000173.1 GCA_029856435.1 Candidatus Jordarchaeia archaeon | reverse complement strand
TGTAGTTGTCTTCCAGACAGGAAGTGGCTGTTTCCACATTTCGTCACCAAAAATAAGCACTTTAAGAAACGAAAACTTATCCTAAAAATCTTCCGAACATTATTGGGGCAGAAAGCCACTAAAGATGTATGTTGCTAAGAAAGCTCTATCAGAGAGATGTCCAAATTTTTAGGGAAAAGAGGAAGGATAGGATACTAGTTTGGAAAAAGGGTAATTAAGGTTACCGAAAGGAAACTGTAATAAACCACTTTTCACTAACGAAAATTAGTTTACATATTATTCTTCTGAGGTTTTTAGAATTGGAAGCTGTAATACTGGCCGCTGGCAAGGGTACACGTATGGGTGCCCTATCTCAATTCATTCCCAAGCCACTCATCCCCATAGCTAATCGTCCCATAATTGAGCACCTTATTCTGGCATATAAGAAAGCTGGAATTTCCGATTTCATAATTGTGACAGGGCATCTTGGAAGTAAGATAAGAAATCAATTAGAGGATGGCGCTCAGTACGAGGTGTCGATAAGGTATAGGGAGTCTAAAAACTATAATTTAGGACCCATATATTCATTGCTTGCTGCGGAGGAAGAAATTTCTTCAAATAAATTTTTTGTGAGTCCTGGAGATTTTATTATAGATCCTAGGGCGATCGAAACTGTGAAGAAAAAACATTCAAGGAAGGGAGTGACTATTGCTGTAGATATTGCCTCTGACTCCAAATTGGGAACTACTGTGTATACTTGCCCCACAGGGCTAAAATATGGTCGCGTTTCTGGATTCCATAAACCTATTTTAGAAGGGGGGGAGCCACATCTATGTGTTAGCCTTCTTCTATGCAACTCCTCGATTTTTCATTACATTCACAAGGCCCTTGAAAATGGATTAAATATACTTTTGGACGCATTAAATCTCTTTATCCGAGACGGCCAACCAGTTTGCTTCATTGATGTTTCTAAAAACTATTGGTTCGATGTAGACTTTATATCTGACGTTCTAAGGGCGAACAAGTTTGCACTTATAAAAGGGTTGATACCTCAAAACAATTTCTACGTCAAGAACTCGAAACAAGTTAGAGGACCTATAAAGAAAAAGTGGAAAATTGGGTTAGATAGAACTTCTATCATAAGTGGTCCCACCGTACTCGAATCTAATTGCCAAATTGGCCCTAGGAGCAAAGTAGGCCCCTTTGTGTCTATGAGGAGTGAGTGTGAGATTTCCTCCAGCGCGATCATCCAGAACTCTGTGCTTTTTGGAAATGCTATTGTGGAGGAAAATAATCAATATTCCAATGCGGTACTGTATAAAAATCTCTTATTTCCATCGGTGTAGAATTAGTTGGAGAGGCACGATTTGCCTTCTAAATATAGAATCCGGCGCATCTTCAAACCAATAATTTATAAAATAGCAAAGGGTTTTGCAAGCGCAGGTTTAACCCCTAATCAAGTTACTATCCTCGCACTTGGTTTATCTTTACTTGCATCTATCACAATTTCACATGGTTTCCCCATTCTTTATGGAGTTTTGGTATTTATTACGGGTCTATTAGATGGGGTGGATGGCGCCCTAGCCAAAATTACATGCTCCGCCTCGCCCAGAGGCGGTATTCTGGACTCTTTATCAGATAGATACTCTGATTTTATTCTGATTTTAGGATTCTTATTTTGGAGGGAAGCGGCAAACTTTTACTTTTTAGTTCCACTTAATCTGTGGGTGATTATTTCTTTAGCGGGATTTATAATGGTGAGTTATACAAGATCTAAGGGGGAAGTCTATAACCTTGATTTGGACTGCGGTGTAGCAGGCAGATCAGAAAGATTGTTCATCCTCTTGGTATTTTCCATTCTTTATCCATTAGACGCCAGATTTCCAATTTATGGTTTAATAATTGCGGGAATACTGGCCAATTTTACTGCGTTTTATCGTATTGCAGTAGCGCTTAAAAAACTACACAGAAGCAGCATCACTACGTGAAAAATGGTTCATATTTTTCAGGAAAAATGAGGATAAACCTGAAAAGTATTTAAAGTAGGGTAGGTTTCTAAAATGTGATAGTTCTGATTATTCACGCTCAGGAAGCTTTTATTTATGATAACAAATATTATTTTCAGAGAACTTATTCGATTAGGTGTTGATTTTGTTGTATCTGTTCCCAGTAGTCTTTTTAAAAATCTTTTAGACATGCTGGATGAGGCAAAAGAAATATTGCATGTGCCTGTAACTCGAGAAGAGGAGGGTGTGGGGATAGCTGCGGGAGCATATTTGGGGGGTAAAACACCAGCATTAATTATGCAAAATAGTGGTCTAGGCAACTCAATTAATGCACTTGCTTCTCTTAATATGGTTTTCAGAATACCACTTCTAATTCTAATAGCTCAACGGGGTGGAAAAGGGGAAACAATTCCCGCACAGATACCTATGGGAAAAGCTACTCCAGCGCTATTGGACGCTATAGGCATCCCCCATTATACGCCAAAAAATGCAGAACAAATTCCTGAGGCTTTTGAAAGAGCAAAAAAGTCATTTCACAGCAATAAGGTTCCAGTAGCGGTACTAATAGAAAGGGAATTGATGAAAAATGAAGAGAATAGAAGCTATTAAAAATATTGTGGAAGAACTTGAGAAGGAGTTGGTGATTTGTAATCTCGGCTTCCCCTCAAGAGAACTATACAGTGTAGGGGATAGACCTGAAAACTTCTATATGCTTGGTTCTATGGGTTTGGCTTCCTCCATAGGTTTGGGACTATCCTTATCAGTAAATAAACGTGTAGTAGTTATGGATGGGGATGGGTCTATCCTAATGAACTTGGGTTCTCTGGTAACGATAGCCAATTGGTCTCCTAAAAATTTAACATTAATTATTTTTGATAATAAGTCCTATGGGTCGACAGGAGGGCAACCAAGTTACACTGCAGGTAAAACAGATTTAGCGGCTTTGGCGCGGGCTGCAGGGATTAAAAGGGTTTTTGTGGCGGAGTCTCCTCAAAAACTGAGAGAAGCTTATAGGAAATCTAAAAAGGGGTTAACAGTAATTATTGCAAAAGTAGAAAAAGGAAACGCCGACGTACCCATAATAGAAATGCACCCTCAAGATATAAAGAACAGATTTGAAAATGCGGTTAAAAAGTGAATAAGCCGAAAAAGCTTGGTAAGACGTAATTGCATTCACGAACTTTTCCTAAAAATGGAAAAGCCATATTTTACATCTAAGGAGTCGGAAAAACAAACAATAGACTTAGGAGGAGAATAGAGAGAAAAATTCTCAAGGCCAACACGTTAATTTAACAAGTTTTAAGACAAATCCTCAAAATTAAGAGGACACTAAATAGAAGGAGTTGATATGTCTGCGTGAAATCTTCTATGAGTGCTTCGAGTGCGGTAATCTTTCCCCCGCAGTGGGGCACAAGACCTCCTGTGAAGAATGTGGGGGAATACTTCAATATTGTTATCCTAATCTCCGACCTAAAAAATTAAGCGATTTAACCGAAAGAGGCCTTCCTGGAATGTGGATTTTTCAGAAAGTGCTCCCCCTACTAAAACCTGCTTCAAATATGATTCACTTGGGGGAGGGGCGAACCAATCTTTATGAGGACCAAACAATAGCTAGAATGGCGGGACGCAGCGATGTTACTTTTCTTGTAAAGGATGAAAGTACTAACCCTACTGGAACTATAAAAGACAGGAGCGCATCGGTAGCCTTATCAGTTTACAAGGAACGCAACATACCAAATATTACACTTTCGAGTACGGGAAACACAGCAACGTCTTATGGATTATATAATCAGAGGGCCTTCAAAAAATTAGCCATATTCGTACCTACAGAAATGGAAAATCTGATTAATTTCGATGATGAAAATGAAAGAACCCATATTATATTGGTTAATGGGCGATACGTTGACGCTACATCTCTTTCAATCAGAATGGCTGAAGAAACTTCATATGTACTGGATGGAGGTTTTGCTAATCCTAACCAGATAGCGGGTTTAGAGACTATGGCATATGAGGCCTGCTATCAGCTTTATGAAAAATATGGAAAACATGCGAGAAGTTTAATGGATTCTGGAAAAGTTTGGTATATTCATCCCACAGGGAGTGGTAATGGTCTACTAGGTTGGTATCAGGCGATTGAACGGTTGAGGGAATACGGCTTTCTTAAAGAATACATGCACCTTGTATGTGTCCAACCTGAAGGGTGCGCCTCCATAGTGGATCCCGCCATAAAAGGGCAAGATAGAATCACTCAGAGAATAAATTCAACGACTTGGGCAAAAATCATTGAAAATGAATATCCTAAAAATTGTTACCCATACGTTAAATATGTAGTAAGGGAAACTCTTGGGCTATTTCACAAGGTGAACGAGGAGAAATCTAAGGAAATCTACGAAAACTCTGAAAGCATCTTCGAAATACAAATAATGTCTCCAGCGGCTATAGCCATTCAAGCAACGATAGAACTTGCAGACCAATTCGACTCAGGTGACGTGGTAATCATAGGGTACACGGGGGCGGAAAGGGAAAAAAGGCATTATAATTTCGAGAGAATCGGACCGGTATCTAAAGATACAACTATAAGCCAAATTTTAGAGGAGAACCCCCAGTTACTGTATTAAATACCAGTAATTAAAACCAACTAGAACATTTTAAAAACTAGTAATATTAAAAAAGGGCTAAGTCTAAAGTCAGTAAGTTTCTAAGATAGTAAAATTACTGGTGATGAACTTGACAAATCATAATAAGCAAATCTTCAAGCTCTCTGAGGTAAATAGAACAGATAAACCAAGAATTGAGGGAATAACAGCCATTATTGATACTGGCCAAGGCCTCCCTATAACAAAAGATGTAGTTGAAAGTGCCGCGAATTATATTGATTATTGCAAGTTTGGATGGGCGACTTGGCTCATACAGCCCAAAAATCTACTAAAAAAGAAGCTAAAACTCTATCATTCCCACGGAATAAAAACTCTCAGTGGAGGTTCCGCCCTAGAAGCCGCTATAATAATGGGGAAAACCGAAGCGTTTCTAGAAACACTCAAAACTCTAGGATTTACCGCTATTGAAATTTCCACAGGAGTGGTTAATATATCCTCTCAGGAAAAATCGGAACTAATAAAAAAGGCTAAACAATTAGGGTTTCAAACTGTAATAACCGAAGTGGGCAGAAAAATCAAAACTGAGGACGCTCAGCTCAAAATTTCTGACCGCATAAAACAAATTCAAACCGATTTAGACTCCGGGGCGGATTATGTAACCATCGAGGCGCGGGAAAGCGGAATTGGAATAGGCCCCTACGACGAGGAAGGAAAAGTAAAAGAACCATTTATAGAAGAGATTGTTGCCAAAATACCATCCAAAAAAATTATCTGGGAAGCCCCACTCAAATCCCAACAGTTATGGCTCATTACACGGTTTGGACCTAATGTAAACCTTGGGAACATTAGACCCACCGATGTTATTCCCCTCGAAACACTTCGCATAGGATTAAGGGGAGATACTATGACTAGGTTCCTAGCAAAAAAGTGAAAAAAATGTCTCTAATTCCAGAAAAGGAAAAGCGAAATCAAGACGGGGAAGACTTAGTTCACCTCGCATTCGGGACACGAGGGGCCTTAAGAGCAGCACAAAAAAAACACATTGTAGTGCTGGTTGATACCTTAAGAGCCAGCACAACAATTACTACTGCATTAGACAATGGGGCTAAAAAAGTTATAACAGCCGCAACAGTAGAAGAGGCAAAAAAACTGGCGCAAGAAATCCGAGACAAAGTCGTCCTCGCGGGAGAAAGACAAGGATTCAAAATTCAAAATTTTCAACTAGGAAACAGCCCACTCGAATACAAACCTGAAATAGTAAAAGGGAAAATAATAATACTTACCACCACTAACCTTACAAGAGTGGCGAACAACGCCCGAACCGCTCCACACCTTTTTATAGGTTGCTTAATTAATGCCAAATCGGTAGCCCAAAAAGCTAAAAAAATGGCTCTAAAGACAAGAAAACCAATCACAATAATCCATGTGGGAAGACTTGACGAATATGCACCAGAAGATTACATTGCCGCCCAAATAATAAAAAAATACATTCAAAACAGCCCTATTCCAAAAAACATAACCCAAAAAATATACAACACGCCTAACGCCCAATACTTAACACAAATAGGATTCCAAAAAGACGTACAATATTGCAGCCAACTAAATATCACAAATACCGTACCCACCTACAAGAATCAAGCCTTCCAGAAATAGGTAAGAATATTTCAGAATTTGAAAAATTACAGAAACTCTTTTTATCACCTATCAAAGACCCAAGTAGATTCTTTTTAGGCAAACATCCATAAACTTATATTTCCCAAGCAAAGAATTAAAATATGCTTTTAATAGCGTATATAGGAGCTACCAGAGATACTATTCGAAGCTTATTCTTACTCACGGATCCAAACAACTTTGCGAGCTTCGTCCTTTTTACCCTTAAGATAGAAGAGACGCAGACCGTACTCCCAAGCTAATTGCTGCAGAGCTACAACACTAATACGAGTACCATCAGTCACATCTAGAATGACTTCTTTTCTGCCTATTTCCCTTTCCACAATACTCTTGGCTACCTCGTAAATCCTCTTAAAATCATGCATCGCATACTCAGGAATCCAAATAATCTCCGCATTGTCTGGCTTACCACCAACTCTAGTACGCATCTCGCTCTCCGCAATAAAAACATAACTATCAGGGTCGATTCCTGTCTGCTCCCTTAAGCGCCGCCCAACTTCCCTCACCAGTAGAGGCTCACTGTCTAAACTGCACAAACACAAAATAGGCGCCCTAACATTCAGATACCTACGAACCGCCTGCACCATAGTTGGAACAATCTCTGCATACTTACTTTTCCATTCACGATACCGATTAATAAGCCCACTATTCTCTAACGCCTGCAGATTAAAATACAATTTAGCGTCACTAATATCATCTACATTAACCCCCAACTCCTTAGCTAAAGCGTCCCTAAGCTCATACCCCGTTTTAGGACCCTCTAACAACTCCTTTAAAATAATCCGACGCGCCTCAACGCCTCCAATAGCCCGTTCAACAATTATCAAGGGATCAATCAAGTCCAACACACCCAACAACAATTAAATACTGAACACCTAGGATTATCAATCCAAATAAATAAAGCCAACCCACCAAACTGAAAGTGGCGCCTTTTTCTCTAGATAGAATGGCACAAGACAATCCAACAGGGCGCGAAACTCATAATCAATACCAAATTAAAATTTCCAACACGAAATAATAAATCTAACCCAAAAAAGCCCCCGATAATACCAAACGTGAGTTTTTCACCTCCAAAAAATAGTCACTGCATCCCTCATATTAATTATAAAAATTTAAGTGAAAACTATGCTTAGAACGATCCTGCACTACTACTCAGACATAATTTGTGTAATCTCAACAAAAGAGGGAACATCAACTCTATGGATGATATCGATGATAAAGATTAGGTAAAAAAAACATTTAAAAGAACCAAAATCAATAATATAATCAAACAAAAACTTAATGTAAAAAGCAAGATAAAACACATCCAACAACAATAAGACCAACCACAAAAAAATAAAATAAAAATCACTAAAAATAAATGAATCATAAAAAAATAAAGAAGAGGAAAAAGATATGGCGATAGGTCCACCCGAAGAAGAACTCGTAGCCGCAAAACCCCTAGTCCTAGACAATGGCACAGGACTAACCAAAAACGGATACGCAGGAGAAGACCAACCAAGATCCGTGTGGCCTACATGCATAGGCTACCCAAAATACGCCTCAATCATGACCGACGTCGAACACTACACCCGAGAATACTACATCGGAGAAGAGGCCCTAAACCTACGAGGCGTGCTGAGACTAGTCTATCCCGTTGAGCATGGTACGGTTAATGATTGGGATGCTATGGAGAAGATTTGGCACTACACTTTCTTTAATGATTTGAGGGTTGACCCTGCTGAGCACCCCGTGCTACTGACTGAGGCGCCTTTGAATCCGCGTAAGAATCGTGAGAAGATGGCGGAGATTATGTTTGAGACCTTCAATGTACCTGCAATGTATGTTGCCATGCAGGCGGTGCTTTCGCTGTATGCTTCTGGGCGAACCACCGGGCTGGTGATTGACTCTGGTGATGGCGTGACTCACATTGTACCCATATATGAAGGTTTTGCACTTACCCATGCTATCACTAGGATAGATCTCGCAGGTAGAGACCTTACAGAGTATCTCCGCCGACTGCTGAGGCAAAGAGGCTACTCTCTGGTATCGAGCGCAGAGCGAGAAATTGTGCGTGATATAAAGGAAAAGCTTTGCTACGTTGCTCTGGACCCTGAGAAGGAGCTGAAGCTAGCTGAGAAGGTTGCGGGTATGGAAAAGACTTACATGTTGCCAGATGGTGAAACCATTACAATTTCCAGCGAACGCTTTTTGGCGCCTGAGGTGTTCTTTAACCCGGGCGTAGTGGGTCTGGATGCGATGCCTCTTGATGAGGTAATAGTGGAGTGTGTCAAGAAGTGCGATGTTGACTTGAGGCGTGACTTGTATGGGAACATTGTTCTCAGCGGTGGCAGCACCATGTTTCCCGGCCTTAAGGAGCGCCTGCATAAAGAGATTAGTGAACTAGTGCCAGAAAACATCGAAATCAAAATAATTGCGCCACCAGAAAGAATGTACTCCGTGTGGATCGGCGGAAGCATATTATCTTCTTTGAAGACTTTCCAGAAGATGTGGGTCACTCGGAAGGAGTATCAAGAGCAAGGCGCTGCCGCTATCCACCGGTGCTTCTAAACTAGTACTAATGTATCTCTCCTCTTTTTCTTTTTTCTTTTATTCACATGTAGAAACACTTTTCATAGTTTGAAGTTCGATTTATCTATGTTTTACATTATTAGTATGGGAGCACTATTCAGAAAGCGTTACTGTTTTTTTTGGTCCATGAGTTTGTTGGGTTTTGGTATTCTAGATATGATTTAGTGATCTTGCATTTTGTGAAGTAGGGTGTTTTTCATAGATTTTTAGTGTTTCTTGTTTTGTGATATTTGTTAGGTTTGGTTTAGGGTTTTGAATTTTTGAGTCCATGTTTGCGGAGAGTGAAGGAGTATTTTCTTTGTATTTATGTGATAATACAAATTTTTATATATTACTGGAGAGCGCTAAATTTTACTTTGATTGAAGGAAAGGGAAGTTTGTTCTTTGATATGATTTGCGTGGCGTGTTTCTATGTTGTTATTTTTCTCTTCTCCCAACTTATCTTTGGTCCTTCCCTCCTCCCAATTCTTCCCTTTCCTTTTTACTTCGTATTTTGGTTTTTTTGTAGGGATTAGTGTTTTTGCTGGTTTGTTGTTTGGGTTGAGAGTGTTCTTTTTTGGTTAGGAGGCACATGAATTGTTCTCCTATTAAGTAGCCTAGGGCCCCTTTTTGGGCTGAGTTTTCGTCAAATATTTGTATTTTGTCGCCTTTTTCGTTGTTGCAGTATATTGCTATGGGGACAGGGTCGTTGGTGTGTGTTTTTATTTTTATGGGGGTTGGGTGGTCAGGTAGGATTGCGATTTTGTAGTTGTCGTCTAGGTCAGTGACATTGTTCAGGATTTTTCCTACTATTTTTTGGTCTATGTTTTCTATGGCTTTTATTTTGTTTTCTATGTCTCCAGCATGTCCTGCTTCATCTGGGGCTTCTACGTGGATATAGATGAAATCATAGTTTTTCAAATATTTTAAGGCGTATTCAGCTTTTCCAGTATAGTTTGTGTTGTAGTATCCTGTGGCTCCTGGGACCTCTATGGTTTTGAGGCCTATTAGTTTGCCTATTCCTTTTATTAAGTCTACTGCGGATATTATGGCGCCTTTAACTCTGAATTTTTCCTTAAAGCTTTCTAGATGGGGGGTTTTGCCTTGCCCCCATAGCCATATGGAGTTTGCGGGTTTTTTCCCTTCTTGAACTCTTTTTATGTTGATTGGATGGTTTTTTAGAATTTCTTGGGATTTTTTAATGAGTTCTAGTAGAATTTCGCTTCCTTCTCCTCTCGGAAGGTGAGGTGTAATAGTTTTGCCTGTTATGTCGTGGGGTGGTGTGCATTCTGCCCTTTCAGTTTTTTCATTCTTTATCAGTAGGATGTGTCTGTAGCTTACCCCATTATAAAACCTTATAGAGTTGCTGCCCAGCTTTTTGTTTAGAGTTTTGATGATTTCCTTTGCTTCGTTGCTGTTTATGTGCCCGGCACTGTAATCTTCCATTTTTCCCTTCTCTAGTGTTACTAAGTTGCATCTAAAAGCTGTTTCTTCTCTCTTTAGTTTTATTCCAAGTGAAACCGCTTCTATGGGGCCTCTTCCTGTATAGTATTTTAGTGGGTCGTAGCCTAGGATGGATAGGTTTGCTATGTCGGATCCTGGCTGTAATTTTTCGGGGATGGTTCTTAGTATTCCGTTCTTTCCCTTCCTAGCGATATAATCTATGTTTGGTTTATAGGCTACTTGTAATGGGGTTTTCCCGTTCAGTTCCTCTAGGGAATAGTCTGCCATTCCGTCTCCAATAATTACAATGTATTTCACAGATGACCACCGATGCTCTAAAATTGACTCTTATAGTTTTTAAAAAAATGTGGGGTTTTTAATATCTTCTTGGTATCTTTGTAAACTTAGTCAGTAGCTTTATTTAAAATTGATTCAGGATCATGAAAAGCAGGTTAACTCAGGGTTTATTTGAGGTTTTTAATCGCCCATAACTCGAGAATTTTTTAGTTAGGTTGGTTTCCGTTCCCAGCATTACTAAAAATTGCAAGTCACCATCCCCCAAGCAGTACTTTCGAATTGTTAATTGTTTTTATATTTTTATCACTTCATTTTTAACTTTTCATCAACAGCTATATTGGGGGATAGAAACAGAACACGGTTCTCAGTACGAAGTGGATGGTGCGGTGGGCGTCTGGAGGCGCTCTTCCATCACTGCTTGCCGCGCTGAGGAAGAGGAGTGGTGGTGAAAGGAAATGTTATGTAGTTGAGAGGGCGAGGAAAATATTTGAGGGGGGTAGGTGATGCTGAGGGGGGTGCTGGCCGAATTCTTTGGGGAGTTCAACAACCTGTTCTACGTTGACTTCGTGCATGCCCACGGCGATGTAGAATTGTTCGGTTTCGCCGAGGTTGTCCCATAATTCTGTTGGATTCTTTTAACAGGTTTGGGAAAGCCAAGCCCTCCGTTGAGCATGGCGCCACCCACTGCACGTATTGAATTAAAATACTGAGAACGCTCGTTCCGCGGGGAAGTTTTAGAAGGGAGGAAGCGCCTACATTCCTCCCCAGGTGATTCTATGAACAAGGTTCACAAACGTAGGGATAGCTACTACCAGAACTACTTCAGGGCGCGGAAGGCCCGCTTCCTCCGGCTGATAGTGTTTCTCGTTGAGACGCTCTTCAACCACTTCGAGGACGGTCAGCTTGGATGCCCACGAGGAAGGGGAAGGCAGCGCAGCTACCCTCTAGGAAAGCTGATCGCCCTCGCCGTAATAAAACAAATCATCCATTGCTCTTATGTTTTTCTAGAGATGCTGGCCCCCTCGCTCGTGGGCATAGCACCCGACGACAACACCATATGGCGCGCCGCCACAAACCCTAAGCTGAAGCCCATCGTAGACGAGATGAGCAAACAGGTAGTTAAGACGGTGGTGTTCCTCCTCCCCTTCCCCCTCCTGCTCCTCGTGACCGACTCCACAGGCCTCACGGTTCCAGAAAAGAAGGAAACAACCCGTGCTATGAAGAAAGTATTGAAACAGGCTTACCAGAAGCTCCACATCACAACCACACTCTTCACAAACCTCATCTTGGGGTACAAGCTCACCCCCCAAAACAGGAACGACTCCCCCATCTACAGGGAACTCATCGGCAGCCTCAGCACCTTCCTCAGAGAACTCCACCACCTCCAGAAGCGAATTCTAGGAGAGGTAGCGGGGATGCCTGAACGGGTCAGAACCGTACTGGGATCAGCCGCGTCGTTCATAGAGAGGCTCAGGGAGTTCTTGGAATCCCCCAACGCCCAGATCTTCCTCGAAAAGATAAGAAGAGTGGGAGAACTCATAGGCTTAACTCTAGGGGACTCAGCCTACTTCAACCTGGAAAACCTCAAGAGCAGCCTAAAAGAGGGCCTTCTTCCCCTGTTCAAGCCCAAGACCCGCCCCGAAGGACAGAAGGAGAACCGGCTTCTGGCGTGTCTGAGGAAGATGTTCTCAGAGATGAAGGAACTGTACCGGTACCGGGGACTCGTGGAAGCGGTGTTCGGAAACCTCTGGTCTAGGAACAGCACCAGTCTCAGCTCCCGAAGGGAGGAAAACCGAGAGGTGGAAACTGCCTTCATGTGCTTCACCCACAACCTTCTCATACTGGTCCAGCTGACCGAGGCCGCATCAGTGAAACCCGTAAAGGAACTCCTCCAACAACAGGTAGCTCCGCTCACACCCTATGCTGCTGCACAGTAAATCTCCAAAGAGGGAAGAAAAGGAATGGACAATAGGAGGAGAGCAGTGGAGGGCAGGTAGAAACAACCGTTGCAGATTGGTGTATTGGTCAGTATAGAGCGCTTGCCTTGACGCCGCATGCCACCGCAGTTGAAGGATTGTGGCATACCCTGTATGTCCGGAGCAACAAAAAAAGAGCCTAGAATAATTATGGGACAACCTCCTGTTGAGAATAAAGTTTAAAGGGTGGCAAATGGAGTTAAAACACAATTTTTGAATATGTTTTAGGAATTGATTTTCATGATGGATTATGATTTTGACGCGGTAATTGTAGGTGCCGGTATAG
>JAHQXB010000181.1 GCA_029856435.1 Candidatus Jordarchaeia archaeon | reverse complement strand
CTGCCTTCAGCTTCTCCTCTAAATCCGCCGACTTCTTGGGTCTACCTCCGCCCCACTTTGGGTCGAGTGCCTCCAAACCGCCCTCATTGAATGTGTGGATCCACCTGGATACCGTCTGGCGGGGCCTCCCCAGTATGTTGCCTATCTCGGTGACTGTCCTCCTCTTGCTGTTGTCCGCCGCAAAGGATCACCGCGTGGAGCCGATCCCTCTTCAATCTGTTCTTCTCGTTCTTCCAGAGTTCACGCAACAACTTCACATCAACATCACGGGTAACCTTCACTAGGATCATCACAAACACCACAATAACATAGATCACTACTGTTATAAAAGTTTACTGAAGTACTATATATAAGCTGGGAGGATAATCTTTTCTGAGAAGGAAAATATTATTCCTTTTTTTGGGTAGGCTCAGCTAAATTCAGTGGGGGAATACCCCCACATTTACCTTGTACAAATATGCTTTCTCTACGTCAAAGCATTTTTAGTTGAAGTACTTCCTCGATTGCCTCCTTTTGCATGTTTTTGAATTCGAGGGTGTCTACAAATTGTGTAACATTGGCAGATACGAACTTATTCTCTCTTATATTATCGATATACACTTTGCGCGCTACTATTTTACCGATATATGTGAGAGATACTGGAATGCCTTTGTTTTCTTTGTTTCCTGCAGTTATAAGCCCTGCTTTTTTAAGTCTGTTAAGATTCCACCTAGCCGTTGATTTAGGCATTTCAAATTTTTCCGAAACTTCTTCGGCAAGCCTTGTGAAAACGGTGGCGTCTTCTAGATTTGATACGTACATCAGAATTTCTCTTTGTTTTTTCGTCAATGCGATAGAGGCTAATTTTTCGATTCCTTCTCTCAGTAGGGAGAATTCTTTAAGAAAATTCTTTTTCAAAGAACTCAACAAAAAATTCTTGTTTTCCTCTTTTTCGTCTTTCAAAAATAGATTTATGCCCTCTATGAGGGAGTCTATTCTATTTAATAGTTCGAAGATATCTGCTTCAGCGAATTTCTTCAACCCTCCAACTGTGGAGGAAAGAACACCTCTGCAACCTTATTTCACCTCACGAAACAATTTTCGAAAAGGGTTCTTCAATTGTATTGAGTACATATTCAAAGAAGATATATATCTTTTATGCTATAGACGAACAACATGTCCAAAAAATTGAAGTATTTGTTTGATTTCTAAAATTTTTTAGGGTGAATAACTACCTCATGCTCCTCCCATGTGGCTGTACAGGCTTTAAGGAGCCGCCCCCGGCGATAGATTCGCAAAATCTCGTGTTTTTGGGCCTTTTTTTGGCTGTTCTCAAAACTGTTTCTCACCACTTAAGTGGGATGGAAATATTAAAAATTGAGGAAAAACACCGATAAAACCATAAATTATCAGGGAACACAACGGCAAAAAACCATAGCAAAGATCCCGCGAATCTATCGCCGGGGGGGAGACTTCTTGAATGTTGTCATTACTGTATAGTGTGGCGTCCATGACGTAGTACACTTCTTCACCGTCTCCAGCGGCGAGTTCTTTTGAGAATCTCTTTATTACCTCTGGGAAGTGGTTTTTGTCGGAGGAGTTGCCACTCAGGACGTCGAGCCATATGGGGAGGTCTGACCGGGAGAGGGTGATGAGGGAGACTATAAACTGTTTTAGGTCGTTCCGCCCGTTCTTCTTGGGACGGCCATAAGTTATGGTGATGGGGGTCATTTCGTCTTCTTGTTGCTGGTGCTGGCCGTGGACGCTCATGGTGGTGGTGTCGAGATGGAGGAATTTTTTCTCGACCCCTACGAGTTTCGCAGCTTTGAGGGCGATGTGCGTGAAGATCTGGGTGGGGATGTTCTGGTACAGTCGGTCTAGGGCTCTTCCCAAGGTGTCGTCATTGAAGTCTTCTGGTTTTGGGGCTTCCCTTATGAGGAGTTCTACGGGTTTGTTGCGCATGAATCCTGGGAAGAGGTAGAGGGGGTTGCTTATGAAACCCAGGGCATTTATGAATGACCATGGCAAGGGTGGCGTCGCCGGTTGTGACTTTCTGCTGGTCGTTTACCCCACGATGCGGTTTATCTCTTCCGCTAGGTGGATTTCCCTGCATACGCCGGAAACTATGCCCAGATAGTCGATTACTTTGCTGATGCCGTCCATACCTCAACCATTGTACTTGAAATTAATAAAAATATAAGTAAGGGTGCGGAAAGTGGGATTACTTTAAAAAGGTATGAGAAAGACTTTTTAATAAAAAACAACATCAATAAATCCACTAAAGCTCACAGCTACACTAAAGAGAAAAGAGTACACAAAGGTATTCAAGCATAAACCAAAAAATGGGTGGGCCCATAGCTCAGCCTGGTTAGAGCGTTCGGCTGATAACCGAAAGACTTCAAAGGAGTAATTCCTTTAAGGGTCGCTGGCGCGCGTTCGAATCGCGTTGGGCCCACCAATACTCCTTTTTACTTCCTCTAACGCCAAATAGTTTAGTTTCATTGAAAAATTGATGGCGAAGGATAGACAAAAAAGTTTTTTCAGAATACAAAAAGTAACGATAGATTTAAATAAAGCTCTAAGTATAAGATTCCTTGTCCTAAAACGTAGCGGGAAGAGTGTGCTTGTTAGCGGGATAGATGGATTCTCAAATTGAGAATCCAAGTCTAAGGTAGATGAACTCTTCGAGAGAAGAGGAAGCCCACTCAGGAGATCCCGCAGACCTTAAGGAAACCCGTAAGGGCGGTTGGCTCATAACCCTGAGATCTGTGGTTCGAATCCACATCCCGCTACCACTCCTTTATTCTTCTAGTTCTATAATTTAAAATCCGTACTGCTCACCATTCTCTTATGGGCATCCCCAAATAGCTAAGTTATTTTAATTTTTCACACCAACAAATCGCCACAGGGGGCATATCCATTTTAGGTAGAAGTGTTTTGCATAAAGTTCGACTAGTCCGGGGAGTATTCTGGATATTTTTTGTTTTATTTTTCCTCCAGCCTCACCCGGTGGAGGGTTATGAAAGGAATTAATTTTTAGGCTTAGTTCTATAGAGAAGAGGTCTATTCCCTCCTTTTTGAACACACGAATCATCTTTGGGAAGGTGGGTTGAAAGGGCACGTACGTTTTTTGGGCTCTACCCATTGCTCTCACATATATGTCGGCTAGTTTTCTTGGGAGGAGCGACTCTAAGGGTAGGGCGTAGTGCCCATCTCTCATAACTATTATTGGGGCTATTCTATTGGGGCATGTTACGTATACTAATCCTCCATGTTTTAGTACCCTACTTATCTCTTTAACACATTTTTCAGCGTCTTCCACATGTTCTATTACATCATTGCATGAAACTATGTGAAACGTTTCATCCCTGAATGGTAAATCTAGACCACTTGCTCTTAGAAGGTTCACTTCCTGTTTATTATCCTGTGCCCAAGAACGGGCTATTAGAGGATACATTTTTTCTATGTCTATGCCCACTATTTGGGCGCCTCCCATTGCGAAGGCTATGGATATTCCCCCCGAACCATGCCCAAGATCTAAAACTCTTTTATTTTTCAATTTTGTGAAGCGTCTTAGTAGATTCACTATTTCTTGCCCTCTTTCTATTCCTTTAAAGGTGTATTCAGTGTAAGGAGCATATAATAAGTGTGTTGGGGGGAGGAATGGCCCCACGAATTCGTCCCATAGTTCCCTTGTGGTCTTCTTTTTAGACATTTTTCTTCTCACCTAAAGGTAATTTTCAATTTTTGCGGTTAAATCTATCTATGGGTGTTTCCTCTTTTTTCCGATAAATATCCAGAACGGACTTATCCATTTCAAGTATACGTGTTTACTGTAGAAGTTCACGAGACCAGGAACCTTCTCGTATAGTGAAGATTTTTTAAACTCGTTAATTTTATTTTCGAGTTCAAATGAATAAAGAGTTATTCCAGCTTCCCTGAACATTTTTACAAGTTTTGAATATGTAGGTAGAAATATTACCTCGGTTTTTTGGCCTCTGCCAGTTGCCCTTATGTACACATCTGCTAATTTTCTTGGTAGTAATACGACTAGGGGCAGAAAGTAGTGGTTGTCTTCCCATATGAGTCTGGGCGACGTTTTGTTTGGGCATGTTAAGTAAACTAGTCCCCCATTTTTGAGGATACGGGATACCTCCCTTACCAAATTTTTAGGTCTCTCTAAGTGCTCTATAACGTCACTGCAAATGATTACATCAAATGATCCATCTTTAAATGGCATTTCTTCTCCGCTGGCAAGCATTTGGTTAAGCTCTACTGCATTTTCCTCCGCCCATCTTTTCGACACAATTGTGTATCTTTCATCTGCATCAAAATTAACTATTTCTATATCATTCTTAGCAAACGCTATAGATATTCCCCCCGAACCCGAGCCAACATCCAAAACACGCTTTCCTTTAAAATCAATAAAACGTTTGAGCGTGGCAATCAACCACTGACCTCTTTTAATCCCCATAAAAGTATATTTAAAATATAGATCATAGAGCTTGTGGGATCTTGGAACTACCGGTTTAATTATTTCCTTCCAAAGCTCTTGGGCTGTCTTTTTCTGAGCCATAGTAACTCCTCATTTGAAAGCACTTCGAATAACGGCTCAGAATTTAATAAATTTTTGGTCTATTTTGAGAAAAAGTTCAAGATTAAGGCTTATTTTGGATTGGAATATATTTAGCTGCTGTAATTGAGAAACGGATAGCAACCCACTAATTTTTAGAAGCACCCCGCTTTTAGCTTTTTGGGATTGGCACTCATTCTGGGAAAAAAGAAGCCAAAAATAGCTAAGAGAAGGGGGAACCATAAAAAGACAAACTTACTTATTTGCACTAAATACATACTTCCATTTTTATAGTTGTTCATAAGGGGTTTTAACCGTACAAGCTTTGATTCTGATAGTTTTCAGGATAATTACTTTTGCTCAAATCTCGCTCAGCTAGTGGTAATTCTTTCTCTAAGGCTTTCTCTAGGGAACCATATTCTCTTTTAATTTGTTCTTCTACTGGCAAACAGAGTTTTATGGCTTGTTTCATGTGGGTTCTTTCCACAAGTGGGCTCTCTACTTCTAGGGTGAGGTCTCCTGCCATCCTAATTACTCCGCCAAGGTCTCTAAGTTTAAGAGTGATAGCATTGCTTTTTCCATCGATTATCTGTGCTCTTCTTATCGCCTCTTGAATCAGTTCCTCTATTGCCTCTCTTGTAACGTGTGGAATTCGGCCATCTGCAACAACCTCTTGAGCAACGAACTGAGCAATTTTAGCCCTGTTTTCTGGAGTGTCTGGCATAGTTGAATTCAGTAACACTTCATATCCATTGCCTTGTATACGCGATCTGAGAGGGGAGAGTATTAATCTTAAATCTTGAATGTTGCAGGCGCCAACAAAAATAAAATCGCAGGGAACAGAATCAACTCTCACACTTGAGCCACTGCTCTGAGGATTCCGCCCACATATCCCGAATTTTTTATCTTGCATGGCGGTTAAAAGGAATGTTTGCAGATGCCCCAGCTGAGGTAACTCATCTATGTACAAGATTCCCTCGTGAGCCTCATGAATTGCGCCAGGAACCACTCTAGTGTATGGTGGAGAGCCGAGTTCAGGATGGTTACCATAAGGGTCATGTTTTACGTCCCCTAAAAGTTCTGTTTCACTGGCGCCAGTTGCTTGTATAAAAGTTTTCCTTTTTAGGGGCACGAGAACTTTACTGGGCCTACTCTTTTCTATTTTCCTAAGCTTCTCGAGGGCATTTTGATTCAAAACACGCACAGAAGGTTTTAACGGGTCAGTATCTATCTGCTCATAAACAGTGACTTCCTGTTTACCATCCACCTTCCTTATATAAGGCACAATTTTGTTCATCTTGATTTGTTTCTTAGAAGAATTGAACATTTCAGTTTCGAACAAGTCCCGAAAAGGCGATGCGGATTTTCTATCCTCATAACCCTCCTTCTCTTCTCCGCATGTTTCACACCTTTTCTTTAAAGCGGAGGTTAACGCCCCACATTTTCTGCATTTGAAACCAAGTTTTATAGCCACTTCGGCGGGAATTTTATCTGGACTAACTATTTCGCCAATATCTTTCCCTCTATCAATTTCTCCGCCTTTTCTAGTTTCTACAAAAGGTCTCTCGGGGTTTTTTGGATTATCCACTATCCATATTTCTTCTTTGGGCGGGGGCAGCAGAAAAGCCATAGCTTGCGCTATCATAGATTTTCCGACGCCCGGACAGCCAACCAGCAATAGATGCCTCCTTTGCCGAACCGCCAGCTTAGCCATTTTAACTGCATGATCCTGCCCGATAACCCTGTCCAAAGGATTCTGAGGAATCGCAATATCTTCTGTGGTTTCAATCTCCTCCACATAAAATCCTAAAGCGGGATTTAGCAACGAGTCACGAGAACTTGTCAATCCACAGCACCCTAGCTAGGTATAAAAAATTAATCTAAAGATAGATAAAACCAAGTATTTCCCTTGTGATATATGGAGAGTTGATTAATTAGTACGCGCTTAAATCGAGACTTGAGACACTTGATAATACGTGACTTCCCCTTGCCGATTCACCACAGCCATAGTTAACCTCTTTCTTGTAGAGACCGCTAACCTTGTGACTCTATCTAACTCCTCTAAACCAATCGGGGCTCCCTCACTAACAATGTAGATGAGACTTTTTGAAGTGTCAGTTCCAAGTTTTGCCCCCCTAGGGTATAGTCTAAAATCTATATTCCCCCCATACCCAGACCTAACAACATACCCCCTAGATCTTAAATCTCTGTAGACTAAATACTTTAACCAGAGATTGGGATTATATTTCATAAAAATTTTTGTAAGAGCCTGAAAATTTAGGACTTCATTATTATCATTTAGCACTTCTAATCTGTTTCTTTCCACAAGGAGTAGTGATTCTACAGGGGATAATTTAAGGGTTCCGTCCTCTTGAATTTCCCCAAAGAAACCTCTCTCATAAATCTTCTGAGCATCCTCTGCCCCAACTATCACGGCATCTTCTTTAAGGCGGGCAGTCACCTTTTCCTCTACTACTTCTTCCACCTCTTCTGTTTCGTTTTCCTCGTCTGAATCATTTTTTTCATTCATAAGCTCCACCAGATTTTTATACAGAGACCTTTTCTATATGCATTAATTACCAGTTATTGGTGCCAGATATTATGACATATGAAGAATTAGAGAACAAGCTTAAAAAATTTCTTAACAAACCTAAAAAAGTGGTATTAATAGGTGTAGGAAACGAATTTCGGGGAGACGATTACGTTGGAATGGAAATCTGCAAAAGACTAAAAGGTAAAATCCCCAAAGTCAACATAATTGAATCCGGCGCGTCTCCCGAAAACTTCACGGGCAAACTGCGCAGAATTAAACCTTCACACATAATTATAATAGACGCCGCAGACATGAGTGAGCAGCCGGGAACCATAAGAATAGTGGATTCCTCAAATATCGACGGACTCGCAATTTCAACCCATAGAATTCCCCTCAGCTTATTTATTAACTATCTTAAAAGAAATATGGATGTTTCCATAGCGCTCATTGGTATTCAACCTAAATCCACAGGTTTTGGTGAACCATTATCCCCCGAACTCGAAAAAGCGGTAGAAGATTTATCTAAAGTTTTAAAAAAGGTTTTACACGAAATATAGACATTAATATCATACAGGTAAAAAGAATTCCAAATATCTCAATATTATCTGATTTATGATTATTGTAGAAACTGGAGTAGGAGGAATATCTTCTGGAAGGCATTAGGGCTTTCATAGCAATCGATATCGAAGATAAGGGTTTAATTCAAAAGATTCTCGACATACAACAGGAGCTGACAAAAACAGGGGCAAAGCTCAAACTGGTGGAGCCAGAAAATCTTCACTTTACGCTCAGATTTCTGGATAACATTAGCCCTGAAATGGTAGATAAAATTTATGAAAGTATGAAGACCATTGAATTAACACCTATAGAACTTGAACTCTATGGAGTAGGCTGCTTTCCCAGTTTATCCAGAATAAATAATATATGGATAGGAGCCCGGAAAGGCAAAGAGGAAATTATTCGCATATATAATGATTTAGAGACGCAGATTAGAAAGCTCAAATTTAAACCTGAAGGAAGAGAATACACCCCACACGCAACTATTGCCAGAGTAAAAAGCGCACATAATAAAGAAAAACTAGCCAAACTAATCTTCAACCTTTCAACCCTAGAAATCGGAACCATGACTGTAAACTCCATTAGGTTAAAGGAAAGCAAACTCACCCCAAAGGGACCCAAGTACAGTACACTAAGAAGCGTACCTTAAGTCTAAATATTCATTTTGTATCCTGCATTTTTGGGGATTGAACCTTGAATTTAGAAACAGTATGCGAAGAGGTATCCAAAAAGATTATACCCTCAACAGAAGATAGAATGAAAGTAGAACGCCTATCCCAAGAGTTAATTAAAAGGGTGAGGGACGAAGCGGCGAATCTAAACATCACCGTCAACCCGGTACTCGTGGGTTCCATAGCGAAGGACACGTGGATAAAAACAAATCCAGACATCGACATTTTCATGGTTTTTCCAAGAACTTACACCTATAAAGAGATCGGAGAATTAGGATTAAAAATTGCGCGAAAAGTAACAGGAGGAAAAGGCAAAGAGAAATATGCCGAACACCCATACCTGCGTGCCGAAATAGAGGAGTTCCAAGTCGATTTCGTTCCCAGTTTCGAGATCAGCGACGCTACAGAACTAGTCTCCTCAGTTGACAGAACCCCACTTCACACCGCCTACGTCAAAAAAAATCTTAACGAATCTTTAAAAAGAGAAGTAAGACTCCTGAAACAATTTCTAATGGGAATAAATGCCTATGGTGCCGAAATAAGAATTGGAGGATTTTCTGGATACCTGTGCGAAATCTTGATGATGCACTACTCATCCTTCCCACGCCTCCTCGAGGAATGTATCAAATGGGAACCACAACACATCATAGACATAGAAAACCACTACACCAATATCAAAGAAATTAAAAAAATTTTTTCTGAACCACTAGTGGTAATTGACCCAGTAGACCCCAAAAGAAATGTCTCCGCGGCACTAACCAAACAAAAAATCGGAGAATTCAAAGCAGCATCAAAAGCCTTTCTAGAAGAACCACGAGAAATCTTCTTTTTCCCAAACAAAATCAAACCCTTCAGCCCTGAAGAACTCCAAAACCTCCACGGAAAAAAAGGAACTGACACCCTATTCCTAACATTCGAAACACCCAAAATCCCACCAGACACCTTATGGGGCCAAATCTACAAATCCCTCGACGCCCTCAAAAGCTTCCTAGAATCCAAAGACTTCAAAATAATCAACAAAGACGCCTGGTCCGGAGAAGAAAAAACAATCTTAATACTAGAGCTTGAAAGCATAACAATCCCCAAAACATACAAACATTTGGGCCCCCCACCTGGAAGCATCGGCCAACCCCCCTTCCTAAAAAAACACACCAAATCAGATAGAACCGTATCCGGACCCCGAATAGAAAACGGAAAATGGGTAGTAGAACTCCTACGCCAACACACTAGAGCCGACAAACTACTAGACCACGAAATACGCAACAAAATAAAAACACTAGGCCTCGGAAAATACATCGCAGAAAAAATCTCTCAAAAGTTCGAAATCCTCCTAAACACAGAAATATCCAACATCTACCTCCAAAATCCGGACTTCGCCGAATTTTTAACAAAATACTATCTAGGAAAACCCAACTGGCTACTAAGCTGAAACCTCCTCAACCCTCTTAACTGCCAAGGCTGCTTTCGGACATACTTCCACGCATATGAGACAGACGATGCATTTATCGCCTATTATGGGTCCGTTTTTGCCCAGTTTTATGTTGCCTATGCCGCAGCTCTTGACGCATATTCCGCAATTATCGCATTCGCCAGCTAGGACTATTCTGCTGGGAACAACCTCTTGGAGTTCTTTTTCTACGGATCGTAAGCTTTGTACTTGGGGACCAAAAAGGCGCTTCACTAGGGGGTGAGTTATGGGGTTGGCGATTTTGGATGTCCATAGACTGTTTAGGCTGCCCATAATTCGTCCGAATAGGGTTTGTTTGAGTTTGTGGGGCTTTATTTTTTCGCCTCTTACTTCTATGTCTTCTATTTCTCCTAATCCTCTCTCATAGGCGATTTGGAGTAGTTTCATGCTTTTGGGCTTTATTCCTGCGGTTACTGCCGCTACACTGTCGACTGCCACGATGTCCTTTCCCGCTATGAGGGTATCGAGTTTTATGGGTTTCCCTTCGGTGGGGCCGTAGTATGGTCCGGAGGGTCTTATTGATTCGCAGCCCACTGTACCGTCTACTAGTCCAAATATCACTTTGCTTTTTAGGGCCGAAAAGAGGTCGATTATAGGGTCATATAGGCCAAGTACATGTATTTTTGTTCTTTGGTCTTGTAGTGTTAGACCTTTTAGGTTTTTAATGCATAATGTTAGTCCCGTGAAGAAGTGTGCTTTGAGGACGGGTAGGGAGATTATGGCGTCGGCGGTGAGTGCGGTGCGTACTAGTTTCACGCTTTTTAGTTTTACGGCGTCTGGTATCTGTATGGTTACAGGTTGGTCTTTGCTGAAGTCGATGAATTGCCCGCCGGCGTCCTCTGTGGCTTTTTTGACTCCTGTGATTTTGTATGTTTCCTTTGGGTCCCAGCCGGCGATTGGCAGGTCTCCAACCAGAGGTTTACCTCCCATCTCTTTTACCAATTTTACCATGGCGGAAATGACTTCGACGCTTGTAACTAGACCGCTTCCGGAGGGTTTGGCGCAGCTGAGGTTGGGTTTTATGAGGATGCTTGCGCCGGGTTCGATGTCAATGCCGCCTGCTAATTCTACCGCTTTTCTAACTCCTTCTTCAACATTTCCATTGGTTTTTACTATTGAAACAATTGCCATTGCAAAATCACCTAATAAAAAAATTGTTGAGTGTAATTTGCTTTTAGGGAATGATGTATGGGTTACTAGTTAGAAACGCATTAATCCAGCAATTCTATGCAGTCAAGGGAGGATAAGCGCCTTTTAATTTTTCTTTCTAGTTTGAGGACAAAAATCGACTATTTTACTATTTTATATGATAATTTCACTTTATTTAATAATTTGAGAGAATAATTCTAAAATTGTTGTATGACATGTGTTTAAGTCGTTTCTGAAGGATTTTCTATGTAGGAAGGGGTCTTGAGTGTTTTTGAGGAAACTTTTATTTTGTTGTTAATTATTCTTATACTTGAGACTGCAGAAGTTGGCTTAGTGGAGATATTATTGTTTTGCAGTCTTGTAGGAGGATTATCTAGTGGCAGACGAAGAGGAAGAAATAGAGTATAAGCCACTGAGTGTAAGGGAACTCTTGACCGAGATGAAGGATATTTCTGAGTTAATGATTGATTTGGCTTATTCGGCTATACTGTTTAATGATTCGGAATTGGTGGAGGAAGTTCTGGAGCTGGAGGAGCGAATAGATTCGCTCAGTTATCTGCTTCTTATGAATGCGGCTCTTGCTGTTAGGGACAAGAACGATGCGGAGCAGATCGCAGGTATTATGAAGGTTGCTTCAGCAACGGATAAAATTTCTGATGCTGCGGGGGATATTGCGGCAACGATACTTCGCGGGGCGGATCCTCGATTGGTAATAAATGCTTTTGTTAAGGCTGAAGAACGTTTGGCGCGTGTTAAGATTTCTGAAAATTCTTCTATCAGTAATAAAACGTTAGATATGCTTGGTACGGTTGACCGTGTAGGCGTGGATATTATAGCGCTTAGGCGTGGAAAAAGATTAATTATTAATCCTGAGGAGAAGTTTATGTTGAAGCCTGGCGATGTGGTAATAGCACGGGGTTCAGATGTGGGTATTGAAAGGTTTAAAGCTCTTGCGGCGGGGAAAGTATTGGAAGTGGAAGATTAGAAATGAAGTCTGAGCAGAAGTTAAAATCGATAGAAGATATGTTGGTTGAGATGAAGAACACCTCGGAACTAATGGTGGATTTGGCTTACTCCGCCCTCCTCTTTAACAGCAAAGAAATAGCGGAGGAGCTTTCCAATCTGGAAAAGTTTTTTGACAAATTGCACGTAGATTTTGAACTCGCTGTGCTAAACATCAAAGACGAATTAATTGACCCACAAACAAAGCTGGGATTAATCAGAATTGGGGTGGCATCGGAAAACATAGCTGATGCAGCAGCATACATAGCGGATATAGTTCTAAGGGGTATCGAGCCCCACCCAGTTTTGAAACTAGTTTTCGAAGAAGCAGAGGAAACAATAACCCGAGTCTGCCTCAATAAGGATTCACCCCTCATAAATAAGACAATTGGAAAAGCTGCACTAGATGATAAAATAGGAATGCGAATAATAGCAGTCCGCAGAGGCAAAAAATGGTACTACAACCCTCCTGACTCATTCAAACTAAAAGAAAAAGACACCTTAATCGCCCGAGGATTCATACAAGGACGAGAAGAACTGTCCCGGCTGGCAAAAGAAGGAGTCTGTGAACCAGAATAAAACTCAGACAGAACCTAAATAAGACTAAAAAATATAGTTTTGAAACGCGAAAAAGGAAGGATAGAAATCCAGAATTACCTTCAAGCGTAAATAAGTAAACAAAAGAAAAAATAAGTTAAACTTCACTGTATCTCTCGATTTTTTAGAAATTAGCAAATTCTGGGAGGCCTTTTCCCATATGTTTAAGCAACACTCCGGGGGCTGAATTTTTGTGGTGACCTTGCCTTAGCCTGCCTCTGCATCCCTTCCCACCTCCATTTTTCTACACAAAGGTGTTAAAAGATGGGGAGATGGTTTCTCTCAAAGCCAGCCACAAAAACAGATCCCTACAAACAGGAGTGC
>JAHQXB010000124.1 GCA_029856435.1 Candidatus Jordarchaeia archaeon | reverse complement strand
GGGTGTGGGGAAGTTGCTTTATTTCACTTCGTTTTCGAATGCCGGCTGTTGTGAATGTTTGTAGCTTGTTCTGTTTGTTCTATTTCTGGATGGTTTGTGTCGTGACGCCCAGTGGTTGTTTTGTCTCTTTTGGGGTTGTGTAATGCTCCATGGGCATCTGGGTGTAGTTCAGCGTAATTCTATTTAAACATCGCTATTTTAGGACTGTTAGCGTAGGCTAGTATCTCTCTGCTTCTTAAACACTTAACCATTAAAACCGCGATTTCTCCTTTGCCCAAAAAACTTGCCCACAATAAGCTACGCCATGTTAATAGGAACTCTTCTTCTTTGCCCAAAATGCACCTAATTGTTAGATAATTTTTGCGGGGGCTCTAAGCTCGGATAGTTAGTAGGGGAGTTTATTAATTGAGAAATTAGAAAATTAGTGATTGGTATGTACAGGTTCTGGTTATGTTTCCCACAGGCTTCCTCCAAAATCTTGGTAGGTGCATTAAAGAGTATGGTTAAGTCTCTGCTCTATAAATTGGAAAGGGTTTCTTTTCAGATATTTTTTGGAGAGAGGGGAGAAGGGTACATTTCACGTAGGGTGCCTCACAATAATTTGGATTTGGCAACGGAAATGTTGGAGGGGGTGAAAAGTTTTGCCCTAGAGGTTGAAGGAACTGGGATGATTGCATTGGATCCTTCAGGGGTTGTTGTGGTACCCGAGCGGATAATTGTGTGTGTGGGTAATTATGGTGCTGAGAGGTGCGGGGAGGTTGAGGTGGCGTTTAAAGATATTGAACTTGAAGCCAGCAAAAATGGGGATGGAACGAATGGGGATTGGCTGGAGTGGTATTCGACTCAGGTTTATCTTAGTAATTTTGAGAGAATGTGTAAAACTGTAATGGAAGCATTCATAGGAGAGTTGGTTGATGGATAACTCATGTAGCAATGGAAAAATTATTACTCAGAAAAGGGAAATTGTTGAACCGCCCGACTTGTCTGAGTTTGTAATGTTTGAGAAGGCCCCCTACGACTTGCCTGACGTCCGCACCTCCACAGAGTTTCTACTAAAAGGAATTGAGGAAGAAGCGAAAATATACGGCCCAGTGTTCACGGAAAAATTCGTGAAGTACACCCTAGAGTTCATATCTCAAAAAATCGGTGAACCCCCACCCAAAGACATTAAAACATTGAGCCAGCTTCTAGAATACCTAGTATCTATTTCTGACAGGTACTCCACTCCCTACGCAGCAATACCTTATTCCCAACCAAAAACTGAAAATGATTTCCACGGACAGACGGGAGCAGGCACAACCATCGAGGCAAGATCCTTTGCCAAAGGCTTGAAGATCGAGAGAAATGCAGGGAACGAAGAGTGGGAGTTCAATATTGACCAGCTTTTGAAGAATATTCGGGACGTTGCCACTGCCATAAAATTTTGCCCCTCAAAAGTGGGATACAAGAAAAATAACGATGGAAGCGTAGACATTGTATTTCCAAACTGTCCATACAAGGATGGCTGCCTCAAAGCATACCAAGAAAACCTTTTGAAGCGCCATGACGGCAGGCTAAGATGTGTACCCATAGCAACCGTCTGCCAATACTTAGGTATGTTCACAAATTACCTCTGGGACTACGACAGACTAGAACCGCTATATGAACCATTCTGCATATCACGAATATATATCATCTAACATTCAGCCTTTTTTCGAACCATAACTTGAGCAGCTAACGGTGAAATGAGGATAAGGCGTTTAACTTAACTATTGCCGAGTGGTCAGCTACCCGCGGATAAATCCTTGGGCTTGAAGCTCTGAGTGGTTTGATGCCATCTGCACCCTTCATCCTTCAAGATGAGCCTGCTGACGGAGGCTCCTTCCTCAGGAGTCTGGCTCCAGAAATAGCGTTTGGGGATGTCTACTTTGGGAGCCGCCCTGAGGGCGATGTTAAGGCTTGCCACACGGTCTCTGTCTGCTTCGTATCCGCATTTGATACATTTGAAATAGGTGTAGCCCTCCCAGTTTTCTTTACCGATGTATCCACATCTCGGAAAGGTTTGGGATGTATATAGACTTTCCATTTAATTTTTTCCTTTTCGCTTTCAGAAAGTATGGTTTTTCGTCTTTTTTTGGGGAAAGAGGCTTTAAATAACCCCGGGTTAAGGTGAGGTTTAGGAAAAAATTAGTGAGAAAATCTATGGTGGTTCATGAAATTTTTTGGCGTTTTCTTCGCTTTCCCTATTTGGGCAGTCCTTTTCGTACCCCTTTTCCAAAAAAAGGGGAAGAATTTAACCCCCGGTTTGAGCCAAATCTAAATAGAAATGATAAAAATTTATCCGAATTACTATGGGGCATTAGTTTAATTTTGGA
The DNA here is from genome assembly GCA_029856435.1 of Candidatus Jordarchaeia archaeon. Classification (GTDB taxonomy): domain Archaea; phylum Asgardarchaeota; class Jordiarchaeia; order Jordiarchaeales; family Jordiarchaeaceae; genus Jordiarchaeum. The sequence goes on along the minus strand of JAHQXB010000124.1, from coordinate 10,613 downwards.
AAGGTTTATTTGTTGAAACTTGAGTATTATACTCATGTTTCAACTTTTTGTTGATAGGGAGAGAGAGTTAAAGTTTCTGGAGGAGAGATATGCTTCAGGTGAGCCGGAGCTCCTTGTGATTTATGGGAGGAGGAGAATAGGAAAAACAGCTCTTCTTTTGCGTTTCGCTCAAAACAAGCCTCACATATATTTTTTGGCCACTGAGAAGCCGTCTTGGGATTCTGTTAGAGATTTAAAAATGCTTTTTGCTGACTACTTGGGGGACGAACTCTTCAGGCTTGCGGATATAAGAGACTTTGAGACGCTGTTCAAAGAGTTTTTCCAGCGTAAGGGGTCTGAGAGGATTGTTTTGATAATTGACGAGTTTCCAGTTCTCATTGAGGGGTATAAACCTGTGGTTTCCATATTCCAGAGATTGTGGGATGCCTTTCTGTCAAAGCGTAGGGATGTGTTTCTGGTTCTTTGTGGTTCAAGCATTGGAATGATGGAAACAGAGGTTCTGGGATATAGGAGTCCCCTTTACGGTAGGAGAACCGGTCAATGGATGCTGCGTGAAATGGACTTCTTCAGTGTGGGTGGCTTCTTTCCGAATTATAGCACTGAGGATCTGGTTAAGGTTTATAGTGTGGTTGGAGGTGTGCCGAGCTACCTTGCAAGCTTTGATTCAAGAAAAACATTTGAAGAAAACCTTGTTGAGAACATTTTTTCCAAGGGAGGCTATCTTTACGAGGAGGCCGAAATTCTCCTGAAGCAAGAGTTGAGGAAACCCGCAAACTACTTCACTATCCTGAGAGCCATAGCAGCAGGAAAGGAATCCTTCGGTGAAATAGTGAACGAAACGGAGCTGGATAAAAGCCTAGTTTCCAAATACCTGTCAGTTCTCCAAAGTCTAAATATAGTAGAAAGAGAACTACCCACATTCTCCAGCATAAAAGCTAAAACAAGAATAAAAAAAGGAAGATACACCATAACAGACAACTACTTCCGGTTCTGGTTCCGCTTCGTATATCCCAACAGGGGAATTCTTGAAAGCGGAAACCTAGAATCATTCGTGTCCCAATTCAAAAAAGAGTTTAACAACTACCTTGGAGAAACCTTCGAAAACATTTGTAGGAAATACATTCTCAGGAAACTCATCAGAGAACCGCTCCTAGAAGTGGGCAGATGGTGGCATAAAGAAACAGAAATAGACATAGTAGCCAGCAACAACCAACTAATCACTGCAGAAATTAGCTGGGCAAGCCTCTCACAAAAAGAGGCAGAATCAACCCTACAGAAGCTAGAAGCAAAAACAGAAAAAATAGAATCCACAAAAAAGAAACACTACATCCTAATAGCCAAAAAGATACAAGACAAAAGCCAACTCCAAAACACAAATCACTCCGCATATGACTTAGAAGATGTAGAGAAACTCATCGCTAGACCACCAAGTAACAGAAAAACCCACTAATTGTCGCAAAGATGATAGCAACCCAAAAATATACCGCATAAACTCAAGCCCTGCCCACACCCAAATTTCCAAAACTAGAATTAAGGACTTATTCTCATTATGATTGTGATGTCTACAAGTTTTTTAGAAAGTCTTTCGGATACTATAAGTGGTTTTGTTTAAGATATGGGATTAAGGCCATTCCCCAAGAGGAGTATCGGTGGACAGTTCGGAGGCTCATCGAGCTTTTGATTGCGAGGTTTGGAGAGAAACTGGTTTCGGTTGTTATTTTCGGCTCAGTGGCCCGTGGGGAAGCAAAGACAAACAGCAACATAGATGATCTCTTAATATGTGAAGAATCTGAGAAATCCATGGGTAGAACAGACTAACTGGTGGACATCGTACTCCAACTACGGGATGAAGAGAAGAAACCTCCGGTATAGACTTTCCAATTAATTTTTTCCTTTTCGTTTTCAGGGAACATGATTTTTTCCGCCTTTTTTTGGGGAAAGAAGCCTTAAATAACCTTGGTTAAGGATAGGTTTAGGAAAAAATTAATGAGAAACTCTATAGAGCTCCCGGTACATAATCATCCCAATAAACGTGTCCGGTTCCTTTCGCCTAGGCATTAAATATCTGTCCTACCTGTGCTCTAGTTAAGTTCCCTTCAGACAAGGCGGGATAATTGTAGATTACAACTATTGTGTCTGCGCCAATAATCAATGTTATGAGTTTTACACCAGCTGCGGTGGCGCTGGCAATTTCTGAGCTTTTCGGCTCTCTACACGCCGCTGCAATGTCTGTTTGCTGGTTTAATTATTGCACTGTATCCTGCACCTGAGCCTCCTCCCGCTGCTTGGATAGTGATGAATGGATTCCGGGCTGTGAAGGCAGGAGCCATCTCAGTTGTTATCGGTAGCACCGCTGTTGAACCGGGAATGTATAGTGAGCCGGACGCTTGACCAAAAATATAAGCCAAAATTAGGTTCTGTTGCTGCTATTGGCTACTGTTCACAACTGGAGCAATGATGAAGGTGCCCACACCAACTCCTGCCAATAGTGCTACTAGAAATATGGCTATTCCTTTACTGGTAAGGGTGATGTAGAATTGTTCGGTTTCGCCTCAAAAAGGGGGTGTTTATAGGGCTTCTTTCACGATTTGGAGCCTTACTAGGGAGATGGAACCGAATAAATCTGCATCACCTACTGGTAAGTATTGAAGACAACTTTTTTTCACTCCTCTCAATTTTGTGGCAATTTTTTGGCGGTCTAACGATTTTTCCTTATGGTATATTAGGATATTAAGTATTACATATGGAAATTTTAGAATGCTATGTTACCTTATGTAGTCATATGGATGGTGGGGGAGGGTCGTCTACACAAAACGAGAAAAAGTTTACTATATTAAATAACATAAAATAATATTAAAAAACCATAATCATTACTTAAAACACCATTAATTAAATGGGCTAAAATAGAATTCATTGCATTATTCCCAGCAAATTTGGGGTTATAAATTCCTGAAAAATTTTTTGGACACTATTTTTATGAAACCTTTAAATTGGGTGGAGCAATATTCTATTGTAACGGTTGGCATTGGGGATTCAGGCGCTCTTGAAGATTGATTCACTAATTATTATGATAGCCTGTCTTGTTGGTGTTGGGTGATTGTAGTGGGAAGATCCTTCCTGAGTTCTCAGATTAGTAGGATAAGCAACATTTTGTTGAAGGGTGTTGAGAGGCAGCTTACGGATTACAAGAATCGCTTCTCCCAAATTGACGAGTTAAACACTTTTATCTCTAAACTTTTGGTTACTGGTTTAGACTTTGAAAGGGCTTACCGTACCGCGGTTGACTTTTTTGGGTCTGATCGTGTTAGGTTTGCGGCTGTGGATGGAACTGAGTATTCAAAGAGACTTTTTGACTTTATCCTCTTTTTTGGCGGTGCCTATGCTGCAAGTGGCGAAATTCAGTTCCATAAAGATTCCAGACCCACTGTGGATTACTACACTAAGCATATAGAGGAGGGAAGGGGAATTTCCAGCTGCGTTCCCGTTTATATTAATGAGGTTCCCGAAATTGACCAGACCTTTTTCAGCGAGGGAGACGACCCAGAGGGTTTGTTAACTCAGCCCCTATCTGAGCAGGAAATCGCGGATAATTCTCAGATTGCGAACTGGATTATGACCTTTGCCGAATACTATCTGGCCTACCTTCTGGTGACTGACCCCAATGATCCAGTAAGAATTCTTTTCATGGACCGCTCCCTCTCGGGCACCCAGCGGGCCATCGCCAAGGAAACCTCAAAGAAAACCTACTGGGATAAAAAGTGTGCCATTCTGGGATTCAAGGTTGACGGCGAACCCATAGATAAGAATGATCTATTTATTGGTCGCTACTATGTCTCGAATCCCGAATTAATGCTTCCGCCCGCTAGGGGAGACTTTTTGAGGCACAGCCTCATTCTCCTCTTGGAGAGGAAGGATTCCCCACTAACCCTGAAACAAATTTGCGAGGAGTTGGAAATTAAGGATGCGCTTCGAGAGGAGAGAGTTGGCCGCTACCTTAACAGTTTGGTTCGAGAAGAAGTAGTACTTAAGAGCCACTCCAAGTATCTCCTCAACCCCCGTTACAGAAAATCTTGGGATAGGATTTCAAAACTGGTTAGAACTTTGGGTGAGCACATTTTTAGGGAGGAGATGGAGGGGTCGGCTTCGGGAATTAGGATGATTATTGAGCGTGAGGACGGCTCATCCCAGTACTTGTCCACTTTGGATATTGCTTTTCTTACCCTTTTCTGCTTCTATATGCTCATTGAGGAGTGCTGGAAACGCAAGGTTCTCCTTTTGGGAATAACCAAGGATACTGCAGCCAGCGATTTTAAAAACCACTTCGTTCCAGTATGCTCCAACTGTAACATTTTTGGCTGTGTGGTTCCGCCTGAACTGTTTTCAAATCTTCCCAACACTGACCGTATGCTTCTGCAACACTACTCATTTAACTGTTGTGATACGCTCCATCCTCCTTGGAGTTTGATTGAGTACGACTCGGCATTCACCACCATTGTTCCGGATCTAGATAAGGGCCCCAGATATGTGAGGGGCGCAAGGAAGAATAAGATTACTATGGAAAGGTTGTTTCTTAAAACCTATGTTCAACTTCAGGCGGCGGAGCATGACCCTAAGGTGAGGAGCAATGTTTTGCTCATAGACCGTCTTGCCTACGCGGAGTATGATATGAGGGAGGAGAATATTGAGCGTTTCCACCAAATTTATGTGGGAGAAGAACCCGTAAATGTCTTTATACTTAAAAATGAGAAAATCAGAAATGAGCTTCAGAACCTCATCCTGGTGACGCTGGCGGCCACCACCAGTTCCACTATTCCAGAAATTTTCGGGCACAATAAACCGCTCTTTATTGCGGATAATGTGGCCAAGTGGAACTACAGCCTGTTTAAGAATCTTATTGACACCACGAAGGATTGGATTATGACAAATAAAGAATTAAAGAAGTTTGTTTACTATATGACCAGCTTCCGTGAACGGAGGGGTGAGTTTGAGCGGCTTAGAAGAGGAGCTTAAAATTTACTTTACCGATTTTGGTGGAAAATTCAGGGCCCGACTGGGAAGAGTTATTGCAACCAGTGAAACCTCCAGCGAAGAATTTGGAACTTCTTCACCCTACACTTGCAGGGTTCTTGCGGAGTATGACCGAGACCTCATGAGGCTCATTGACTCGGGAATGCTTCTGGCTGTGAGGAACTTCAGAACCAAAGAGGCGGATAAAAAAAGATACACACTAATGGAGATTCTGCGTTTCTGGCCCGAACATTTCGGCCTGAGGGGCTTAAAGGACTACCAGTATTACCCTCTGCAGTTTGAAGTCATTGAGCAATCAGTTGGCGACTGGGAGACCAGCGACAAGTCCACAATGATTATTCAGATATCCGCAATCCCCATAAACTATGACTTGGTGACGGGTGAGAACCACGTATTTGGTTACGAGCGGGGCTTCTCCTACCCCGTTGTTGGAGAGAGGGTCTACATCCTCAACAAGGAAATGATTAAAGACATGTACAACCGCAAAGTGTTAGAGAAGCTAGGTTTCAGTTCTGAGGAAACAAGCAGTAATCCGTGGAAGGATCCCCGCCTTGGAACTATTAAAATGTTTGAGGCTTCAGCCGAAAATATTCCCATATATGTCGACTATGACTCCTTGGTGAGGTACCACTTCGGCATCTTTGCCTTCACGGGTGGGGGTAAGAGCAACATGCTCTCCAATATTTTGAGAAGGCTTCTTATACACACCCCGGACACTAAAGTGGTGATTTTTGACATATCCTGCGAGTACCCCTTCCTTTTAATGGACTTGTTCGCAGACAAGAGAATACCCTCAAAAATTATTCTCGAGCACAAAGCTGAAAATGCGAGAGAATTCTACAACTCAATTGTTAAACCCAAACTGTTCGAAGACGATCCTCGAGTAATTAAAGGAATGGAAAAAATATTTTCCCAAAACAGGGTCACCCACTATGTGCAAGAATTTTTGAGAATCCCCACCTTCAAGGAATTTCTGGACAGTGTAGCCCTCCTAAAGTCAGAAAACCAGGGGAGACTGAACTATGTGGAAGCCTTAAACGAAGTAGAAATACTAACCGCAAAATACATGTCTGAAAAAGGATACATTGAAACCGACGAAATAGACCGAGAATTTGTAACCAAGCTGGTAAATGCGGCACCAACCATAGTCACATCCTACAAAATCCACGAAAAAAGCGGACTATACGGCTGGTTCGAAACCAGACAACGCATGACACGTTACTTCCACGAAACAGAAACCGACACCAGCGGTGGACTAACCACAGAAGCCATACAAGAACTAATAGAGGGAGAAACACGACTCATCAGCATAACTATAAGCGACCCTCAAACCATAAAACAAGTAGTCATAGACCTCACCCAAAGCATCCTGGCCCAAAGAAAAAGAGAATTCAAAGTAAAACCATACACCCTCTTCGTGTGGGACGAAGCACAGGAATTCGTAGCAAACCCCGCAAACGTATCCGGAATAGACCGACAATGCTCCCAAGAAGTCGAAAGACTACTACGACAGGGAAGAAAATACGGCTTAGGAGGGTGCATAGCCACACAAAGAATAGCCCACCTAAACACCAGCGCCCTCCAACAACTACACACCTACTTTGTAAGCACCCTACCCCGACCATACGACCGAGGACTAATCAGCAACACCTTCATGATAGACAAAAACATTCTGGAAAAAACCTTGGAGTTCACGCCCGGAGACTGGCTCCTCTCAAGCTACATCGCCACAGGACTAGCAAACGTACCAATATACATCAGAGCAGATAACGCAGAAGAAGAAATAGAAAAATTTCTGGAAAAAATCTAGTATTACCAGTCATTAATTTGGATTGTTCAAATCTCAAAGAGTCAATCGATTTGTACTTAATCCCTCTATGTATTAATTAAATAAGTGGCACCGATGGTATAATCGAAGGTGAAGATAAATAGAAATGGCCAAAAATTAGGTGCCCACATTTTCAAATTCGTCCATAAACCAGTAAAAAGATATTAGGGGCGCCCAGTAAACTTTTTTGGCGAAAAGTTTTATATTGGGAGTGAATCCTCTTAGATTCAAAGGATTTTAGGGGAGAATAAGAATTGGTCAAAATAGATGAGATTAAGAAGGTAGCCGTGTTGGGCGCCGGAGTTATGGGTCACGGAATCGCGGAACTCGCAGCCCTAGCCGGCTTTGAGACTTACCTGAGAGACATAAACCAGGAGCTCGTCGACAAAGGAATGAGCATGATCAAGAAGAGCCTAGAAAAATTCGCCGAAAAAAAGAGAATCACCCAAGAAATGATGGATCAGAGCTGGAAAAGATTACATGGCGTTGTGGACTTTGATGAGGCCGTTAAAGGCGCAGACTTTGTAATTGAAGCCATACCAGAAGTTATGGACCTCAAGAAAAAGACCTTTAAAGAACTAGATGAGAAGACGCCTAAACACGCCATACTTGCAACTAACACTAGCACGCTTCCCATATCGGAAATAGCTGGTGCAACCAAGCGACCCGAGAAAGTTATAGGAATGCACTTCTTCAATCCCCCGCCACTTATGCCACTGGTGGAGATAATTCGGGGAGAAAAGACTGATGATGAAACCACCCAAACCACAGTGGAAATGGCAAAGAAAATGGGCAAAATGGTGGTCGTGTGCAGAAAGGATGTTCCAGGATTCATAGTGAACAGACTCCTGGGACCACTGCTTGCGGAAGCCGCAAGAACCGTGGAGCGGGGAGAAGCCACAGTGGAAGAAATAGACTCCGCCCTAGCCTACAAGGTTGGGCTACCAATGGGCGTCTTCCTAGTGGCGGACTACAGCGGCATAGACACCATAGTTAAGGCTTCCGAGGAGACAAAGAAGAGAGACCCCATGGCTCCTGGACCCCAGAAACTCTTCGTGGAAAAAGCCAGTAAAGGAGAGTATGGATGGAAGTCTGGGAAAGGATTCTACGACTGGAGCAAGGGCCGCCCATCAATACCAGCTGGTGTGGGAGAAAAGTTTGACCCAGTACCACTCTTCGCCCCCGTAGTTAACGCTGCAGCGTGGCTTATTAGAAACGACGTTGCAGACCCCCAGGACATAGATATGGGAGTCAAGCTGGGACTGGGCTATCCCAAGGGTCTCTGCGAGTTGGCTGACGAGTGGGGAATCGACCGCATAGTCACCATTCTAAAGGAAAAGGAAGCCAAGTATGGAGACTACTACAAGGTAGACCCCCTACTGACCGAAATGGTAAATAAAGGACATACTGGCGTTAAGGCGGGAAAAGGCTTCTACGACTATGCAGGTGCGGGATACACATACAAGGCCACAATCTTCAAGAGAGAGCCTCCACTTGCGTGGCTAATCTTAAACCGGCCACAGAGGCTAAATGCCATAAACGCCGACCTCACAGCAGACTTAGACCACTGCTTAACCGAACTGTGGGACGATGAGGAAGTGAGGGTTCTCATAATTACCGGCGCTGGCGATAGAGCCTTTTGCGCAGGAGCGGACATTACAGGATTTAAGGGTGGAACACCAAACCTGGGTTTTGAGGCTACCCGAAGGCTGCAAATGGTCACAACCCGCATGGAGAAGTTTCCAAAACCCATAATAGCGGCACTCAATGGTTTTGCTCTAGGCGGCGGGCTGGAAATTGCTATGGCCTGCGACTTTAGACTCGCAAAGGAAGGAACATTTGTGGGGCAACCCGAAATACTCTTGGGAATAATACCAGGAGCAGGCGGAACCCAGAGGCTTTCCAAATATGTGGGCTTAGGCAGAGCAAAAGAAATGGTTATGCTGGGAGACCGGGTGAGTGTGGAAGAGGCTCAGAAAATGGGCCTAATTAACAGGGTATTCCCACCAGACAAGTTTGAGGAAGAAGTCAAAAACTTTGCAAAACGGCTCGCCGCAGGTCCACCAATCGCCTTAAAGATGGCCAAGTACGCCATAAACTATGGAACAGAGGTGCCTCTGGACATAGGACTAATGGTAGAGTCAGGGGTCTTCGGCGTTCTCTTCGGAACAGAAGACATGGTAGAGGGCACCACCGCGTTCTTGGAAAAAAGGTTTCCCAAATTCAAAGGAAAATAAAAACTTCAATTTCCCCTATTTTTTCTTATCCGGCTTTTTTATCTGTTTAAATCATTGCTTCTGTGAAAAGTTTTTTAAGAGATTTCTAAGAGAAGTATTCCTTAAATAGTGTCCTTTAACCATTCAGGTTTATGAATATGGTTTTTTTGAGGCGGTTTTGTGACTAGAGAGGAGCTTAAAAAGCTGATTTTGAAGAAGGGAGTTGTTACTGGTAAACCCATAATTCTTTCAAGTACCCGTATGAGCACCTATTACTTCAACTTGAGGCCCATAGCCTTGGACCCTGTGGGCTGCAAAATGATTGCTGACATTATGATTCCCAGAATTAAACAGTATGAGGCTGACTGTGTGGGTGGCACCGAGGACAGTTCCCTTCCCATTATTTCAATCGTTTGTGCCCTGGGTGGGATTCCCGGTTTCTATGTGCGGAAGCAAACCCAAAAGTATGGCTTAAGAGAGCTAATTGAAGGCAACTTGGGAAACGTTGCAGTCTTGGTGGATGATGTAGCCACAAGCGGAGAGTCACTCCTCCACGTGGCCAAAACTATAAGGGAAGCGGGGTGCAAAGTGGAACACAGCATAACCATTGTTGACTTGTTAGAGGGAGCCAAAGAGAGACTAGCGTTACACGGCATTAAACACGAATCTATCTTTGACCGAGACGACTTCAAACTCTAAAGTTACCATTATGCCCTTTGAACTAATTTCCCACCAATATTTCACTATTGGTTTTGGGAGCTGTGTGGATGAGGTCTTATCTTGATGAGGTTAATTTTGAAACCATAAAGCAGCACTTCGATGCTTTTCGGGATAGGGAAATTCTTGAGACCTATGAGTTATTTAACTGCTCCCAAAGATACTCCTAACTTTTGGGATTTTCCGGTTCCCCAAAGTGTGGAGGAAAAGTGGACAAACATAGATTATGTTCCGTACAAGGGGGAGTTGGGTTGATTACGGCTTTGAAAACACTCTCTATATGGGTGACGCAATCCCCTACTATATGCCTAATATTGGGCCGGATTCCTTCACCGCTTTTCTGGGAGGGAAACTGGCATTTATGGATGAGGGAACCTCTTGGGCGGAACCCTTTCTTGAGGATTTGTCAGGCTATGACCCTGTTCTCAGGGAGGATAATGAGTGGTGGAGGTTTATGTGTGAACTAATTGACAGGGTTTGTGAGGTTGTGGAGGAAATTTTCTGGTGGGAATCCCAGACCTTCACTATGGAGGGGACTCTGGTTGCTACGATTGGCAACTCAGAAACTAGTGAAAAGCTGCCGTAGGGATGGTGGCATATGACCACGCTAGTATTAGTTGCTACGATTGGCAACTCAGAAACTAGTGAAAAGCCTTTTTACGGAGCCAGAAGTGGTGCGCAGACTAGTTGAAAAACTGACGGACATATGTCTCACTATTTTCAACACCTACTACCAGAAAATTTCTAGGGTGCAGAAGGGCTCCATCACTTGGATTCCGGCGTATTCCAGGCGATAGATTCGCAAAATCTCGTGTTTTTGGGCC
>JAHQXB010000004.1 GCA_029856435.1 Candidatus Jordarchaeia archaeon | reverse complement strand
CAAAAACATCCTCCCGACTCTTGTGGGCGGGTGCTTCCAGACAGGGGCGGAGCAGAAGGCTCCCTATGAACTCGTGAGGGAGCTATATGGTGTTGTGAAGCCTCAGCTCTACTACGCATACAGGAGGTATGATGACGCATACCTACCTATGCTGTTGTATAATTTTACTTTTTCTAGTATATTTATATATTATTTTTAAAATTTTTCAAATTCGACAATGTAAAATTTCAAAAATTCATCAGGATGGTAAGGAAATTGAAAAAATAAAACTTTTTCAACAGAGCCTTAATGGGAAGTGTGCAATTGCGGGAATCTACATGAACGTTTCAATCATAATTATCTTTATAAGTAGTTTATTCGTCATCTAAATGGGGTGTGTGAAATGCTGTCACAAATGCCCATAGATCTTAGCAAAGTTAGGAAGGAAAATCTTGAAAAAGAGATACTAAGAGCAGGAATTATAGCGGAGCTAGATGCGATTAGCCTATATGAACAACTGGCAGATATGACTAAAGACAACAACACCAGAAAGGTTCTCTTGGACATAGCGAAGGAAGAAAAGACTCACGTGGGAGAATTTCTAAGCCTACTGCTAAAGATAGATGAGGGACAGGTGCAAGAACTGGAAAAAGGCAAAAAGGAAGTCGAAGAGCTGACAGAGAAGTGAAAACCCAAAACAAAAATTTAAAAGGGAAACCTTTACTCTTTTTTTCCACAAAAATTGTTTTAAACTAGGTTCGTTATCATCTCCCAAAAAAAGGAGAGAACTTTGGAGAGTCCATATATGAGAAATGTACTGTGAATTTTGGAGTGGCGGCTCAAGGGTTAAAAAATTTTAGAAAAACGTGGAACAATAATAATTGGCGAATAGTGGCGGGTGTTGAGTAAGATGAGTGGAGAAAGGGAATTGAAGGCTTTAATAAAAGAACTGGTGGATGAAGATTTTGTGGTTCGATTAGAAGCAGCTGAAGCTTTAGGCTCATTGGGAGATCCCCAAGCAGTTGAGCCGCTCATCGAAACCCTAAAGGATAAATTTGCCGAAGTTCGAAGCGCAGCAGCGGGGGCCCTCGGAGAAATAGGGGACCCCAGAGCCATAGAAGCCCTAATACAACTGTTGGTGAAGGATGAAGATGACGATGTTCGGTTAAATGCAGCCTGGGCTCTGGGCAGAATAGGAGACAAAAGAGCAGTTGAACCCTTAATTCAAGCTTTAAATGATGAAAACTGGGACGTAGTGGGGGAGGTAGCTTTAGCCCTCGGAAACATAAAAGACGCCAGAGCCGTGGAGCCGCTCCTGAAAATGCTAAATGTGGAGGAAGGATATATTAGGGGTGTGGCGGCAGAGGCATTGGGAGAAATAGGAGATAGCAGGGCAGTAGAGTCCCTCATAAAAGTTTTGAAAGATGAGGACTGGTATGCCAGAAGGGGGGCGGCCAGAGCCCTAGGAAAAATCGGAGACAAAAGAGCAACAGAGCCCCTCAGGCAAAGCCTAAAGGATGAGTCACAAGAAGTTCGAAAAGCTGTAGAGGATGCCTTAAAGCAAATCGAAAAATGAATCTGAGAAGAATCTAGGTCAGGGACAGATAGTAATTTGATGATCTGGGTGGTCAAAAAAATATTTTATTACCTTTCTCCACCCTGTTTTTAGGTGTGGTCATATGGATTGTGGAGGAGATTTATTTTGCTGAAAACTCTGGAGACTCTCATTGGGGTTTCCGGTTCTCTTTCTAATATTTGGATTGATTCTTGGAAGACTAAGGGCCATATTCTTGGCTATTTCTGCACCCATGTTCCAGAAGAAACCATATACGCTGCGGGCATTCTTCCGGTGAGGATTAGGGCTACGGGCTGCAGAGAAACTTCTTTGGCGGATGCTTTTCTCTCCAGTTTTAACTGCTCCTTTGTACGTTGCACTTTAGAGATGGCACTGGAAAAAAGGTACCCTTTTTTGGATGGAATCGTTTCCTGCAATAGTTGTGACCACATTCGGAGAGGATACGATGTTTGGAAGCAAAAGGTGGGAACACCCTTCAAACACTTCCTTCAGGTGCCCCGAATAATTAACGATGAAGCAATAGAAACCTTCACCCACGAAATAACCATACTTAAGGATAGCTTAGAGAAGCACTTCAAAATTGACATTTCGGAGGAAAAACTGTGGGAAGCAATAAGGATTTACAACGATGTCCGCGGACTCCTCAAGGAGCTCTACAATATTAGGAAGGAGAAAAGCCCCAAGATTAATGGAACAGAATTCATAAGTGTGGTAACTGCGAGCACCGCTGTTCCCAAACATCAACTCAAACTGCTCTTAAACCAGCTCCTAAACGAGCTAGTGGACAGAGAGGGATACTCAAACTACCGCGCCAGACTGCTTGTAATGGGGAGCCTTCTTGACGACCCCCACTACATAGAGATGATAGAAAACATGGGAGGTTTAGTGGTGGCTGACGCCCTATGCTTCGGTACCCGCTACTTCTGGGACCCAGTTAAAGAGTCTGGAGACCCCATACATAACTTGGCTGAGAGGTATCTCAAGAAGGTGCCATGCGCCCGAATGATAGGTGAACACGACACAAGACTACAATATGTTCTTAACACCATTAAGGAGTTTGATGTGGAGGGCGTGGTTTTCCAGAGGATGAAGTTCTGCGATTTCTGGGGAGGTGAATGCTTCATGTTCAGAAGGGAGCTCAGGGAGAGAGGAATTCCATTTCTGGAGCTTGAGAGAGAATATGTTTTGAGCGGTGTGGAAGCCGCAAAAACCCGTATTCAAGCCTTTCTGGAAAGCATTGAGGCGAGGAGGTTATAAAAGTGGGTGAACAAAAAGGTCCAGCAATGATAGAAACTCTCAGAACCATTTTTAGCTTTGTAAAGGACAACCCCATTCCCAACGTTTACCACAAAGAGACTATAGACAGCTTGTTCACCTATGTGGACAACTACTTCAACTATAAAAAGCGGGGGAAAAAAATAGTGATGTACAATTTCTGTTTCACCCCCGAAATTTTCTACGCCATGGACACCTATCCCCTATGCCAAGAAGCTCTTTCAGTGGGATTAGCGGCTACGGGATTGGCTATGAATGAGCCCTACATAGACATTGCGGAGGAATCAGGCATTCCCAAGGAACTGTGCAACGCTCAAAAGCCCCTAATAGGAGCCTACCTTAAGGGCGACGCTCCCAAGCCAGACTACATTATTTATGCTGCTCAGCCCTGCGACTCGCTTAACATTGAGTACCAAATATATGAAAACCTGTTCAAAGTGCCCTCCTTTCCCATTGATGTCCCCTACTGGCACTATGATCCCCAATCAAAATTTTATAACGAGAAAACCTTACCCTACCTCAAAAACCAATTGGAAAAAATGGTGGAGTGGCTCGAGAAACAATTGGGATACGAATTGGACACCGAAAAACTAAAAAAAGTTGTCGAAATGTCAAACGAGGCCCAGGAAAATATTCTGGAATTCAACGAATTAATGAAGACCATCCCAAGCCCTCTCCCCAGCCTAACCCCCTTCAACAACTACATAGTAGAACTCACGACTGCTGGAACGCCTGAATGCGTAGAATACGCTAAAAAGATGAGGAACCAAGCCGCAGAAAAGGTAAAGAGAAAGGAGGGAGTGATTCCCGAGGAAAAAATTAGGGTGGTATGGCTGTACACCCATGTTTTCTTCTCGCCAGACCTGTTTAACTGGATGGCTGAAAAGTTCGGCGCAGTAGTAGTTATGGACATGCTGGGCTACTTTATAACCAAACCCATAAACACCTCCAGCACCGACAAAATACTTGAAGGACTAGCAGAAAAAGTCCTAGACATGCCCATGGCTCGCCAGTGCCGGGGACCCGCGGAATACTACATCGACGACTACATAAAAATGTGCAAGGAATACAGTGCAGACTGCGCCATCTTTTCGGGACACATGGCCTGCAAACACAGTTGGGGCCTAATAAAACTACTGGCAGAATCCCTGCGAGAAGAAGTTGGAATCCCCACCCTAACCTTTGAAGTGGACACCATGGACTCCAGACCCGTACCTCGAGTAGCCATAGAAGCCCGACTTGAACAATTCTTCACCACCATAATATAAATCTGGGTGTTAAGAATGATAGTGGCAGGATGCGATGTCGGCTCTCTAACTGGCAAAGCCTTAATCATGAAAAATGGTGAAGTACTTTCCTACAGCATAGTTTCCTCAACAATTAAGCCCGAAAAAACTTCTTGGAACGCCTTAGAAGCTGCACTTGAAAAGGCAGGATTAAAACTTGGAGACCTAGAATACATTGTGGGTACAGGCTATGGGAGAATGAAGGTTCCCTTTGCCAACCTAAATGTTTCCGAACTAAGCTGTCACGGCAAAGGTGCCCACTGGCTGATCCCCACCATTAGAACCGTGATAGATGTGGGTGGACAAGACTGTAAGGTAATCAGACTGGACGAAGATGGTAAAATACTCGATTTCGCTATGAACGATAAATGCGCCGCAGGCACAGGAAGATTCCTAGAAGTTATGGCTAAAGCCCTAGAAGTGAAACTCGAAGAACTGGGAGAACTCTCCAAAAAATCAACCAAACCCGCCCAAATAACCAGCCAATGCAGCGTTTTCGCCGAAACCGAGGTCATCAGCCTCATCGCACAAGGAATAGAGGTAGTGGACATAATTGCAGGAATACACGAGTCCATAGCCAGCAGAATCATATCCCTAATCCACAAAGTGGGCTTAAAAGAAGACATCACAGTAACTGGAGGAGTCGCCAAAAACAGTGGCGTGATTGAAGCCATAAAAAAGAAACTAGGCGTAGAAATAAAAAAACTACCTCTAGACCCCCAAGTCATAGGGGCACTGGGAGCAGCACTAATCGCTGAGGAAAAGCACACTTCCAAAAAGTAGCCAATAATTGGAAAAAGCAATCACCAGTCTTGTTTTTATCCCTTTTTTGGAGAGTGAAAATCCCTCTTAATTGTCTTCAGAATTAGCCTCCAAGAATTAAGTCTCTAAAGCCATCTAGGCGGAGCGAGGGTCTGCAAATATGTTTATGGGGCGTTTGCGAGAATCACGCTTGAAATGGCTCTGCTGAAAAAAAGTTTTATTTTTTCAATTTCCTTACCCTCCTGATGAATTTTTGAAATTTTACATTGTCGAATTTGAAAAATTTTAAAAAACAAACAATATTTTGAAAAACTTATTATTCAACAGAGCCATTAAAGGAAAAGGGTGTCCTACAAGTGCTTTCAGACCGAAGAGAGAGCCTTCAGAATAAAAAAATGAAAGGTTATTCAATTTTTGAAAGTTAGGGGAAAATTGTTTGAAACTACGTGGTGACAGTTTTGTATCCGCCCCTTTTTTGGTTTTGGAACCTTTTTGGGAGGGCGTTTTTAAACGATGGTTAGAAAAATCCAATAAACAACTATGTTGATGAGTGTGAGGGGGATTCCTACTTTGGCAAATTCGAAGAATGTGAGTGTTTCACCGCTTTTTTCCGCGTTTTGGATAATTATCACGTTACTGGCGGCTCCCAGTATGAGGAGGTTTCCAGCGATGGTGCTTCCGGCGGCGAGAGCTACCAGTTGTATTGTCGATACACCGCCGAAGATTTCTAGGAGCTGTGGAAAGAGGGTAATATAGGGCAGGTTGAGTATTTGGCTTAAGAAAAGGTTGTAGTAGGATAGGAGAGGCAGGTAGAGGGCCACGAAGGGCACGTTGGAAATCATTTGGCTCACTATGACACTGGTTACCAGTATGGTGGGGATGGAGGTTATGCTTGGGTTGAACCCTATGAAGGATTGGAAGAATCCCGAATCCCACACGCTCTCCATTAAGACAAACATTGAGGCGAAGAATATCAGAGTGTACCAATCAATGTTTTTCAATATTTCAAATCTCCTTTTACTGAAGAGGAGTATTGGTGCTGCAGATACTAGGGCAATGTATGTCAATCTAAACTCCACAGCCCATCCCAGAAATACTAGAGAAATTTTTATGATAATCATGGCGACGATTAAAATCAAGGAAATTTTTGATAGGAGTGCCAGCCTCTGATCACTTATGGGTTCTTGGTTCTGGTCCTCCAAACTTTTACCGAACTGATTTCTGTAAAACATTTTCAGTACAATGTAGGTGATGAAGAGGTTAACTATTGTGGGGATGGTTAGATATCTGAAAAATTCGATGAAGGGATTCTTAATGTTGCCCCCTATGGCAATTAGGAGATTTTGAGGATTCCCTATGGGGCTCATCACACTGCCAACGGTAACCGCAAATGCCAGGGACAGGAGTAGAAGCTTTGCAGACACATTGTACTTCTTTGCAAAATGTAGCACCAACGGAGTGCCAATTATTGCCAACGTGTCATTCATCAAAAAGGCGGAGAGCACACCCATACCGAAAAGAATCATAAGAATCAAGTAGTCCACATTTTTGGCCTTTTTGAAAAGCATGTAGGAAGAGTGGAAAAGGTAGCCACTAGAATACAAGGCCTCACCAACAATAAACATTCCAAACAGAAACAGCATCACATCCACGTTTATTGCTTCCAAAGCTTTTATTGGAGAAATTTCCTGAGTCAGTAAAACAGCCACCGCCCCACCAAGCATAATCTGCCAAATTTTAAGTCTAATCTTACCTATCCTCCTAACCGCAATCAAAACAAATACCACAAACAAAACTATCACAGAAATACTCACAGGCAGAGCCATACCCATCTCACCCCTCACCTGCAGGGCATCCAAAATTCTCCCAACAAGCAATACAGAGTAAAAATAGAGGAAAACACGGTAAATTGCGGAAACCACTCACCCCTCAATCGCTGAATATGCCAAAAAAGAAGATGCTTGGTTTCCTGCTCATGTACACCATTTGACCGTGGGAATAAAAGGGTATTGTCCGTGAAAACGTTTTTCATATATGGGCGGTCCCTCTGTAGCCATCTGGAGGTGATTCTTCGCAAAGCCCAGATTTCTTGCTTTTCATCATCGCGACTGATTACTTAATCCAAATATCAGGAGCCCGATATAAGCTTTTTCGGTTCCCAATTAACCACCGAAGGAACAGCAGAACCAATTTGCCCAAAAAGTGGAAACCGCCGCCACTATGACGCAACTTATTTTTTTTAAGCGGCTTCCAGCGGCGTGATTAAACTTAACACTTTTGTTAACAAATTTGTGAATAGTTAAAAATAGTTGAATGTTACACTCGAAAAAAAACAGAAGAAATGACCGCTTAAGCTTCAAAAAGTTGGAAGTGCACCGCTACCCAACAAGGAGCGCTTAGGGAAACGGTGCACTCGTCACGACAGAACACAGGTTAGCAGAAAATGTGCCTTCTTGGTTTTGTTGTGATTAACTTTTATTTTTTTAATTTTTTACTTGTTTTTAAATTTTTTGTAATTTTAGTGTTAATTTGAAAAAATTTTAAGCACATTAAAGATTGGAAGAGATAAATTGTGACAAAGAACATCAGAGAAAAACTCCTGTCTGTAAGAGAGGGAGGGAGATTTGTAAAGTGGTCATACTATGTCCTGCCTTCTGTTGGTTGTATCATTTTCCTTTCGCTGCATTGACCCATTTTTCTACGTCTTGTTTAGTGAAGCTGTAGCCTTTTGGTACAGCGACCTTGCCCATTTTTAGGGCTGCCTGCATTTCTTCGTAGAGTTGGTCTGGTTTTCTCTCAGCCAAGTCTTTCAGAGAGGTTACTCCTGCTCCAATCACCATAATTTCTGCGGCCTCTTCATCTATTTCGTTTAAGAGTAGCAGGTTGGCTATCCGTATCCACTTTTCAGCTTCCTTCTTGTTAACTTTAGCAGTTGAAGCCACCTTATCAATTGAGGAATTAGCCAGTTGAGATAAGGTCTTGATTTCTGCTCTCTCCAGTCTAGAAGCATAAACTGGTCCGATTCCCTCAATCCTGGATATTTCTAGTTGGGCTCTCGGTACACCTTTTGGAACAACTTTTGCGGCTCTTTTAACCCTTTTTTCCGGTTTTTCGGCAACTACCTTCTTTGCAGGCACTTCCGCCTTTGCAGCTCCAACCTCAGGCTTCTCATATCTAATGGCCCTCCAGACCCCTACTCCAAGAAGTCCCCCAATAACTGCTAATCCTCCACTCACCGCCACTATGCCGGCTGATCCGGAAAAACCGCTAAAAATTTCCAGAGCACCCAAGCCGATTAAACCTATAATGACTCCTCTAACCCATTTTCCAGCAGTGAGAGGATAGGACAAAAGGAGAACCCCTGCACCAGACAGCAACCCCAACACGTGCCAAAAACCCCCATATGAACTATTTAGGAGGATCAATAATAGTTGGAGAAAAACTATGTTTAGTAGGGTAGTCCCATAGCTTCCCCACAAATCGCTCACAGGAAGTTGAAGAATATTAGTTATGGGAGTAAGATTAGGAAAAATGAGCGAACCACTAAAGGATACACCTGTAAATCCTGCCAAAAAAGCTAATGCACCGCCAGCAACACTTAAACGTTCACCAGCCATCATACTTCACCTCAACACCTTTGAATTTATGCTTAAAAAAAACAGGCATATAACCTTTTTTATAATAAGGAGATACAGTTAACTGCGTGTCACCTTTTGGGTGTATGTTTGGGTTGCGTCCTACATCTTCAGATGGAAACCTATTTTGATTTATTCTACAAGGCAAAAAGCGCCGAAAAGAGCACCTCAAGGGGTGATAAAAGGCGGAAACAAATGGCACGCAGCAGGTGGCACCAAATTAATTACGCCCACATAAGTAAACAAAAAAAAGGACCGAAATACAAAATATACAATTCCAATTTTGAAGAACCAACTGTTCATATGTGTCGGGTTAACTCCATTTTCAAGTTTCTTCATCACCGCTTTGCAAAAATTGATGATTAAGAGGGAGTATTCATAGGCAAGAAAAAGGATCAAGTCATACATTCACAAGTTTTGACTATGAGCCTTATATTCCCAAAATGTGACGCTTAATAGCGTGAGTGGATATATGTTGTTTCTATCTACCATATGTTTAGGCAGCACTCCTGTTTGTAGGGATCTGTTTTTTGTGGCTGGCTTGAGAGAAACCATCTCCCCACTTTTTAACACCTTTGTGTAGAAAAATGGAGGTAGAAGGGGGTGCGGAGGCAGGCTAAGGCAAGGTCACCACAAAAATTCAGCCCCCCGGAGTGTTGCTTAAACATATGGTCTACCTATTTCGGCTTAAAAGGAAGCGTTTATAGAGTTTCTTTTCCCATTTGGGCCTCAAATCGAGGATTAGAGTCGGATGGATCAAAATCTCCTAGATTAGTTAAGCAAAACCATTCAAAAAAAGGGGAGAAAAAGATGCAGGTTTGTGCTCTCTTCGTATAAGCGATAAATTTAATATGAAAAAGTTGGAGAGAAGTAGCAAGTATTTGAAAATTATGCTCTTGTAAGGAGGAAAACTATGACCAAATTAGTTGAGGTAGATAAGCTTTACGGAGAATTAGCAGGAATTGTGGGTGAGAGATTTGTCTCCAATAGGCCCGAGGAACTTTTCCTTTACCACTGGGACTTTGTGACTGCTGAGGAGCCTGGAAAGTGCGATTTTGTGGTTATGCCCCGAACCACAGAGGAAGTTAGGCAGATTGTTGAACTTGCCAACAGGGAGAAAATTCCAGTTGTGCCCTGGATTTCTGGGATCAATATTGGTGGGGTTTGCATTCCCAGAATGGGAGGAATAGTTGTAGACCTGAGAAGAATGAATAAGGTTCTTGAGGTTAACGAGGATGATATGTACGCCGTGGTGGAGGGCGGAATCACTTGGGGAGATTTGAAGGGCTACCTTCTAAAGAACCATCCGGATTTGAGAGCAGGAATCACATGGTCTCCTCCAGGAACCGGGGTCGTATCGGCGTACATTTGTTACGGTATGCTAGACTTGGGAATGATTGGAGGGACGGGAGCAGAATTCATAAACGGCCTTGAGGTGGTACTTCCCACCGGTAAGGTGGTTCGGGTGGGCTCCTGCATGTCTACTGATTACTGGTATGGACGGCAACCTTACCCGGACTTGGCAGGCTTATTTATTGGTTGGGAGGGAACAACGGGGATAATCACCAAAGCAGGAATCAAGCTTTGGCCCAATTTGCCCCGAAGAGACTACATTGTTCTGGGGAAAACCGTGGATTCTGGAGTACGTATTTTTAAGAGGCTTGCTAAGGCTGGTCTGGGAATCGTGGATATGTGTTTTCTAAACTTTGTTTGGCTTACCGCCACTCAGGGAGTGCGGGACAGTGAAAATATTCCCTATGAGCCCGAAAAGGCGGGTCTCCCAGATTTCTACGGTCTGGTAACAGTCACCGGAGCCACGGAGAAGGAGCTTGACGCTAAGGAGGAAACTCTAATGAAAATATGCTCTGAGGAGGGTGAAATGGCTACACGTTTCGGTGACGCCCTTGGACTCTTTGCTGAAAACCAGATTGGAGAATTTCTAACTTATACCAGTACCCCTATTCAGCTCTACACAGTTTGGGACTTTGCAAGGGGCGGTGGCGGAGAATGGACAGGCGGATATGTTTCCTCAAAGCACCTAGTTGACGTGTACTACAAGATGAGGGAGGCTGCAAAAAGGCATGGCAGGCGACCCCAGTTTTATGGCAGAGCAATGTTTGGTGGACACTACTGGATTGGAAGAATGAACATCTCCTTCAGCAAAAATGACCCCCAAGAAATCCAAAAAGTGAGAAAGTGCCTCATGGATATGGATGAGGAAGCGAGAAAAGTGGGAAGCTTCATAAGGTACAAGCCTCCACCCTGGGCTAAGGCTCGCAACTTTGAAAAAGCAGACCCCAACACCCTAGAACTAATGCAGAAAATCAAGAAACTCATCGACCCCAACGGAATAATGAACCCCGGACAAGGATTATAAAGAAGGAGAGAGATGGATGTGGAAGCAGTTAAGCCTAAAGAGAGGGAGCTATTTGAAAGAGTGATGAAAAAGTACCTCCCAGGAAGAGGGATAACCGAGAAAGTTACAATTCCCGACAGAGTGTCACTTGAGAGGTACAAAGAATTAGAATACTACGAGGATCAGGTTTATCGCTGCGGAAAATGTGGACAGTGCCGATACATCTACCAGAACGCATACCTGGCACGCTCCTGTCCCAGCGGTGAGCTGAGAAAATTTGAGTCCTACTACCTAGGAGGAAGAAACCTACTATTGTGGGGACTAAACACGGGCAAAATTAAGTGGAGCCCTGCATTGGCGGAAATACTATACCACTGCACACTATGTGGAAACTGCACCCAACAGTGCCAGCTGGAGGGAATCCACACATACGCCTTAGAGTGGCTCGCCGCCGCCCGGGAGAAAGCCGTGGAGGAAGGATTCGGCCCAATGCCGGAGCAGAAACGCTTTGGGCAATCAGTGGTGGAGGAACACAACCCCTACATTGAAAAGCATAGGGACAGGTTAAACTGGCTTGGGAACAAAGGGGATAAACTACCCGGAAAGGCGAATATTGTTTATTTTGTGGGCTGCACATCCGCCTACAGACAAAAGGAAATCGCCAACTCCACATTTAATATTCTGTCCAAGTCTGGAAAGGATTTCACCGTTATGCAGGATGAGTGGTGCTGCGGCTCCCCCCTGGTGTGGACCGGACAAGTAGAAGTTGCAAAGAAGTGTGCGGAGCATAACATTAAAGAAATTGAGAAAACAGGCGCTGAACTAGTTGTAACTTCTTGTTCGGGTTGTTACAGAATGCTTAAGGAAGTCTACAGAGACAAGTTTAAACTGGACTACGGATTTGAAGCGGTGCATTCGCCAGTCTACGTTTTGGACCTGATTAGGAAGGGAGAGTTAAAACTGGTAAAGCCAATAAACAAAAAGGTCACATATCACGACCCCTGCCATATCGGCAGACATATGGGAATATATGAACAGCCCAGAGAACTCCTCAAAAGTATGCCGGGCGTAGAACTGGTGGAAATGCCTCGAAACAGGCACAACGCTTGGTGCTGCGGGGCAGGTGGAGGTGTCAAATCCTCTTTTAAGGAGCTGGCGTTATTTGCGGCCACTGAGAGGTTGAAGGAAGCCTTGGACACCGGAGCTGAGGTGCTGTCATCTGCTTGTCCCTTCTGCTACAGAAATCTTAGTGATGCTAGGGAAGAAAACAAGATGAGTATACAAGTTATGGACTTGATGGAACTTGTTAATATGTCTATGAAAACATAATTTTTATCCTATATTTTTTAAAAATAGTATTTTTAAATAGATTCTAGATGAATTTAGTAGCCGCTTCAGAAATTTTTTAGGGCAAGCAGTGGCCATTTCTTCAAAGAAACGGTGAATATGTTAGGAGAATGAGTGTTCACAGACCTAGGGGCGTTATTTTGCTTTCAGTTATTTTCATAATTGTTGGAGGGCTGGGAGTCACTGTAGTAATAACTATTTGAGCTATGGTGCTTCCTAATTCTTGTCAGAGTTTAAATGGGTGTATTCTTGAAAGCTTCTACCTTTTGGAGCTGGGCATTAACCCCATAGCGGCTTTAGGGGGTATTTCTAATCCCATTTTCACCATCCGCAAAATATTCTCTACGCATACATTTTTGGTGGATTTCTTGCGATTTTTTCAGCATTGTATCTAATTGTAGGCCTCAGCTTAGCATGCGAAACTGGGCACGAGTTTTGGGAGTAATTCTCGGAATAATATCGATAATCGTAGGCATACTCCTGTCTCTAATCATATTTCTGTATGGTTTCTTGTTCGGTATAGTTTTCCTTGTTTTGGGAACAGTCACGGTTGCCTATCTGGCGGGTGACGTAAAATACGAATTTCAATGAAGCAATCTTCATTCCCTCCCCTTTTTTTATATTTTTCAACAAATAGTTAGTATCCGAATGGAGCTAGTGCTTTTACTTTTTATTACTTTTTTTAAATCTATGATCTTTCTGTCTGCTCTAAGAACTTTATTTTGCCCTTTTAAGAATGCTTAAATATTAAGAGTATCAGTCCTATTTAGGAGATATTTAGGGGAGATGATGGAATAATGGCTTATAGACCTGAAGGAGTCGTCTCATTAGCTATAGTCTACATAGTTATGCAACTTCTGGGAATCATGACAGCATTCCTCATTATGAGAGTAGTGCTTCCACCTCAATATTTCCTATTGTCTTTTCAGTTTGGAAACGAGTACGTAATGAGACTAATTTTTTCAAACCAAGGAAACATTATTGGTGTGTCAACTGCTATGCAACTATTTGACACAATGTTTCTTATTGAAAGTTTTAACTTTTCGGCTTGGGATCTTCTCCTTTTTTCGGTGATAAGTCTTCCT
>JAHQXB010000053.1 GCA_029856435.1 Candidatus Jordarchaeia archaeon | reverse complement strand
TTTTA
Source organism: Candidatus Jordarchaeia archaeon (assembly GCA_029856435.1). Classification (GTDB taxonomy): domain Archaea; phylum Asgardarchaeota; class Jordiarchaeia; order Jordiarchaeales; family Jordiarchaeaceae; genus Jordiarchaeum. Next base: position 13,473 of record JAHQXB010000053.1, on the reverse strand, counting down.
TGGGTGGTGTGGGTTTGTTAGGGTTTCTGTTCCTAGTGCTTTGGGCTGTGCTTGGCGTTTTTTGGGTGGTGTTTGGGTTTCCTGTGTTTTTCCGTCTTCTTGGGCTTTCGCGGGGAGGCCCTTTGTCTCTCTGAAAGCCGTTTAGACGCGGGGGTTCTAAGAAATTCTTGTTGCTTTGCGTGTGGGGCTGTGATGTAGAATCATTCGATTTCGCCTCAAAAAAAGGGGTGTTTATAACCATAGTTTAAACAGTACTCTGGGGGGCTGAATTTTTGTGGTGACCTTGCCTTAGCCTGCATCCGCATCCCCTTCCCACCTCCACTTATTTACACTAAGGTGTTTAAAAAAAGGTGGGGAGATGGTTTCTCTCAAAGCCAGCTACAAAAACAGATCCTTACAGGTAGGAGTGCTGCTTTAAACATATGGAATTTCCATCCACAAAGGAAATGAATCGCCTTTTCTAAAATATTCTTCAAGGTAATATATTGTGTTTCTTTTTACGCAAAATATATATATTGAGATGATTTTATAAGTACCATAAAAAAAATTCGGGATTAGAAGGGCAAAATGTTTATATAAAATATAAATCTTTGTTCGGTAATAATAATAAATACTTTAAAGACTGAAAAAAAGGTCACCTGTCAAAGGCGTGAGAACAGTTGAATCCTAAGACAAGAAAAGTTAGGTTATGTGAAGAATTGGGAGGAACAATCATAGAAATTGAAGTTCCACTAGTGTCGCGTGTGGACCCCGCCGAAATTCTCAAAGAGTTAAACCTACCAGACTACATCAACTTGGATTATCTCCCCATGAAAAGAGCTCTGGTTTCAATTTGGGCAGCGAAACATGCGGGTCAACTCCACCTAGAATTTCCAAATGTGATAAAGGGGTGTATTGGAAAATCAAAAATCAGCAACGAGTCTCTAAACATTTTACTCTTCGGTGGTGGAGCCTTCAAAATTCACTGTCCCAGCACCAACGTGGAGGGTAGTGCCTTTAACCGAGTTATGAAGGATGTAGACCTCATTTGTTCTAAGAAACAGGGAGCCACAGTGAAGAACCTACTACTGTGCCTTGGGGAAATGTATGGAAGCATGTATACCCACTTTATGCTGCTCTCTGACAAGGTTTTCAGCGCTATGCGGAGGGGAGAAAGGTGGAGGGTGAGGGCCATTGACTCCATAGATGGGGAGGGCCTTCCAGTAGCGGGCTACATGGATATACTCACCGAAGAGATAAACATGCGTCACAAGATAGATGTAAGACCAGAACTATCCCAGCCCCCTGAAAAAACCCTTTACACCATCGGGCTTGAAAACATGCTTCTGACCAAGTGCCAATTCATTGAGGATCATCCCAGAAGCGTTTTGGAGCAGTTGGAGCAGGAGGGGCTAAAACACAGGATACTCTCCTGTAACAGCCACTACGACCACAACAAGATAGTCATCGGGATGGAGGACAAGGATATAAAGGATGTCTGTGCAGAACTGCTAGACCACCCCATCGGGGAAGGGGGCAACGAGGAAATAAATGGTAAAAGAATTGCAAAAATCCTAGAAAAGGACAAAAAGTTCAGGAAAACGGTAAGGCTGAACCTAGAAATGATCCTTAACAATGAAGGCGTCCTGAAAAAGTTTGGTGCTAAAAACAAGGAAATCAACACCATATTCTCTAGAGTGGAGGAGCTCTTGAGAATAATTCCCGAATCTCCAGAAAAATGGAGCAAGCCTTGGTGGAACACAGAAGTATCCAATGTGGAGATAGCGAAATTCGAAGATTAACACCGGTCTTGTCTTTCCTTAAAAGTTAAAAATTTTAAACTCCTAGTTTGTTTTTATCCCAAGAATCCTCTTAGGGCTCCGGCCTCAATGATTTTTTCTTGCATTTTTGCGGCTTCGTTTTGTTTGAAAAGTTTTACGATTTGCGTAGTTAGTTTTTTGTGTTCTTGGTTGGTTTCGTATTCGAATTCTTTGGCCGTTTCTCGGATTTTTTCTGCTAAGCTGGGAAGCAGAAGTTTGAGGTTGTCTTGGTTCAGGTATTGTAGGGCGGAGGAAATGTGTTCTTCGAAACATTTGTAAATCTCGGTTACTGCCTCCCTTTGTTTCGGGCTCAGCGCAGAGAGACCCAAGACCTCTGGGGGGATGCCCAGAGAGTAGAGTGCGGCACAAAAAGTTATAGCTCTGGGTAGAGTGGTTCTTCCTACTCCTCGAGAATATCCAAAGAGACCTATGTGCAGCTTTCTTTTCCTTCTCTGTGGAATGTATGGTGCCAATCGATTTACTAGGGGAGCTATTTCCACTATTTCCTCCTCATACTCCCTCGTCAAGTTTTCCAATATTTTTTGGTAGTATTCCACGTCTAACTCTTGTGGTTTTCCCCTTTTTTTCTCCTTTATTCTTTTTATTGACTCCACAATCTGTTGTTCGGCGTAATCATATTTGAAGGCTGACTGGAGAGTGAAGGTTTGCACGCTGGGATACTCTTCCAGAACCTGACTTTCCGATAGGGGTGTCATTCCTCCTCTGAATGGAGGCGAGCCCACACCCAGTATGGGATAGATGTCCACCGACAGTTCTTCTTCCAGCAAACTCAATTTGTGGAGGGCTATCTTGTTTAGTAACACTGCCGAAACCAAGCCATAGTTCAAGGCAGGGTCGCTTCTGGCCAGGAAAACCCTCTGATACTCAAAACCTTTATCTTTGAGGTACCCTCTAACTATTTGGTCCACTTTAAGCATGCTGACCATGTCTTCAACTAGGGGTATTACGTGGATTTCTTCGGGTTTAAACTCGCCTATCCACTCTTTAAGGGGAATGTCCCCTTTGAAGCAGGACTTGTGCTGTTTGCCCACCACGAACTCCCTGTAGTAGAAATAGACTCTGTTAAGTTGTTCAGGGGATTGGGTCATGGGAAGAATGACTTCAAATATAGGTGCTAAATCTTCACCATAAAAAATTTTGGAAACGTCAAAGGAGCGGGGTATACTGTCCAGTGTTTCAATAAGCACCTTGCCCTCCGCTCTCTCAACTGCGGGGTTGGGTACACGCAGAGTGAGAAAAACATCCTTCCCCAGCTTTTTCTCCCTGAAAAAGTAATCATAGTTAGATAAAAGCTTCACCACCACAAAATCGTCCACCTCCTTCCCCTCCGCATCCCACATCTGCTCATCACACCCCAAATGCGAAAAAACATAGTAAGCCTCCCTTATCTCATCATCCCCACCAATAACACTGTGACCAGCAAAAAAGGGAGTCCTCACATTATCCGGATGCTGCGAACTCATACACCGAGGAACCCTAACCTTCATAAAAAACCAACTCCACAAGTACAAGCCAGAATAGATTTACCAGAAAAACTTTTTAAAACTACCCGCCCAAAAACCTGACCAAAAAATTTGAACAACAGCCGCGAACGGAGAAACACCCCACAACGAACCATCACTAGCCCACTCCCTAGAAAGTTTGAAAATGTAAATCACCGCAACATTAGCAAAGCAGAAACAGAAGATGTAGAAACAAATACTGATGCTAATGAATCTCATATAGCCTTCAAGAACAAGGAGATGATTAAAAATATCCCGCTTTAAACCAATTTAAACTGTTAATTGAGTCACTAGCCAACTTGCAAGTACCAGAAACTCCTTCTATTTAGCATCCCTCCAGATATAAAAATAACTTCCATCAAATAAATATAAATAAATAGTTTTATAGCAAAAATCTGATAATTTGTTAAAAAAAGGTATAATGTGTGCCGGGGTCGATGAGGGCTTTACAGAGGGTTTACTCTTGGCAGTGCAAGAGGTTTATTTTAGGGATACTTATTAACATATAGCCTTCATGGTTTTTTCGGGTTAGACTTGTAACATCAGCTCTCTGGGTGGGTAAACATCCTGAACCTAAAATACAAAGACTTTTTTCTGTTATTAGACGCACTTGGAACACTGTGAGAGAGGGTTTAGAGGGAATTGGGAAACTTTTTTGGAAAAAGTTGTCTGTTAAGATGTGTTTTCCTCTTTAGTCCATGAGGTTTCCGCATTTTGCGCAGTAAATTGCGTTAAATGGCATTTCAGCACCGCATTTAGGGCATAGTTTTGTGGTTTCTTCTTGTTTTGAATATGTTTTTTCGACTAGCTTTTCGCCGCAGTAGGGGCATATTTTCCAGGAGGGTTCCATTTGTTTTCCGCAGTTGGGGCAGCTGGGTTTTTTGGCGGTTTCCAAGGGTGTGCCACAGTTTGGGCAGAGTTTCCACTCTTCTTTTATTGGCTGTTTACATTTTGTGCACAGTTTGGGTGGTGGTATGGGCATTGTGTGGCCGGGTATGAGGCTTTCGGTGGGAATTTTTCCGGTTTGCAGTATTTTTTTAACGATTTTGTCGGTGTTATTTACTATTTTGAGGGCGTCGATTTGTGTGTCTAGTATGTCTCCGGGATAGTCTAGTTTAACCATTATTTGCCCTGTTTTTCTCAACTCCATGGAAACTGCTATTTGGGCCGGCAAGTAGTAGTGGGGTCCGCTGGTTAAGGTGAACTGGTTTTCTCCTGTTCCTTCACTCACGGTTAAGCCAAGGTTTGTGAAGTAGGTTTCTAGGGCATTCTTTAGGAAGGGTATTTCAACATTGGTGTTGAAAATGTAGGATTTCCTCATGGTTAGCATCTCAATTTTCGTTTGCTAAAAATGTGTGTACCCCACTGTTAAAAATATTTTTTGTGGGTAGATATTGGTGATTGCTGGGATCATACTATTGTGTAGAAAATTTTTTGGTTCCAGCTTTTTTGCTGTTTTAGATTCTGTCTCTTTGCACGCTGATGTGGTTGTTTTTTATATTTATGGTTAGTATGTTTCCGCTGCCCAGTTTTCCCACGTTGCACACCAAGGTTTTGCCGATGTTTGCTTCTCCGCGGGCTTCGTGTATGTGGCCGCAAACCATTAGGTCTGGTTGCACTTTTTCTATGAAGTTTCTAATTTGAGGGTCTCCTGCGTGGCTTCCGTTCCAAGTCACGTCTAGGCAGCCTTCGGGTGGTTCGTGTGACACTATTATTAGGGGTTTTTGTGACTTTTCTATGGTGCTGAGGAAATCGTAGCCCCATGCGTTGCCACTTAGTCCCAGGAGTTCGATGTCCCCAAACTCGGTCTTTTTGCCGTGGAGACAGGTGGCGTTGACTCCCTGGAGTTGGGTGTCGGGTTTTACGCGGTCCATGTTCCCCCAAACATATAATACAGGTATTCCACTTGAAGCAAGCTTCCCAATTATTTTTTTGGCCTCCTCCTCTTTTCCCGAGTGTGTTATGTCTCCGCAGATGAGCACAGCGTTGGGCTTCTTTTCTTCAATATATTTCTTGGCGTTTTCCACGGCTTCCATATTGCTGTGAATGTCTGCCAAAACCACGAATCTCAATTTTTTCACCTCTTATCATAAAGAGTAGGAACAGCTCAATCTCTCGATTCCCATTTTTCTAAGGGTATCTTTTAACTCCCGAATTTGTAGAGGTCTTTTAGTTTCAGTTTCCCAAAATTGAGCTTATTAAATTTTCCAATTGTGTGCCTCGTTGCATAATTTTGTTTTTTCTTTGGAAAGTTCTTATTTATTTTGATGCCCGTTTTGCAACTTAAAAGGTTGTGCGGCAGGATCTAGTTGCGCTCTATGGGGATTGGAAGCCGTTAAATTTGTCAACTGCTACCTTGCTTATTTCCAGTGCTACGTTTTCGTTGCAGTGGGGACAGTTGAAATCTGTGTTTTCCGCCGCCTTGCCCTTTTTTAAGCTCATTACATAGTAGATGCCTATGCTGTTTTGGCAGTGGGGACATTTCATAACTGCGAATCCTTCAGTCACCATCAAAAATACATCCTGATACTTTTAATCCATAGGTTAGTATCCTCCCAACAACTATTTAAGAAATACCTCAAAGAGAACATAAAAATTGGGCGCAAAACAAAAAACTGAATAAAGAGACCCACCTAAAAATATGTGTTAATAATTGTTGGAGGCTTAGAAGGAGTGAAGATATTTACCAAACAAGTTGAGGTTAAAACGGGCGAACGAGTTGAGCTAAGGGACATAACCAGTGAAGTTCAATCATTGGTAGAGGAGTCAAAAATAACTGAGGGGATAGCCTTCATCCACACACTCCACACAACCGTTACCCTAATAATAAATGAAAATGAGAGCGGACTCCTAAAAGACATAAAAAGATGGATACAGGAAACCTTCACCAGAAAGGACTACAACCACGACAAAATCGACACCAACGCCGCAGCCCACATAGCAGCAAGCTTCGCCAAAAACTCACTCACCATACCAGTCGAGAACGGAAAACTGGCACTAGGCACATGGCAAAGAATCCTACACCTGGAACTAGACGGCCCCAGAACTCGTAGAATAATTATGCAAGTGATAGGAACACCATAGACAAGCAGTAAAAACTTTTGAAGTGGGTGTGTTTGCTTGAAAAAGCCGCTTGTAATTGCTCATAGGGGTGCGAGTTTTTATGAGCCGGAAAACACTCTGAGGGCTGTGAGGCGAGCTCTGGATTTTGAGGTGGACGGCGTAGAGATTGACGTAAGGTCAACCATAGAGGGAAACATTGTGGTGATACACGATGAAACTGTGGACAGAACCACGAATGGAAGTGGAAGAGTCAGAGACATGTCTTTAGTGGAGCTTCGGAGTCTGGATGCAGGTAAGGGAGAAAAAATCCCTCTTCTTGAAGAAGTTATTGGGTTAGTGGGAAATAAAGCAATGTTGATAATTGAGTTAAAAACTGGGGGGATAGAGGAGCGTGTATTAAGTATAGTGGAAAAGTACGATGCCTTGGATAGGGTTATGTTTAGTTCCTTTATACATGGAAGTGTGAAGAGGGTAAAGGAGTTGAACCCTAGAGCCAAGACCGGGGTGATAATTCGCTCCTCTCCCATCAACCCCAGTATGCTGGCACTGGACGCCAGAGCGGAAAACATCTGCGCATTCTATAAATATGTGTCTTGGGAAATGGTGCAAAATGTTCACGGTCATGGATTAAACATCTTTGCCTGGACCGTAGACGATGCAAATACCGCTGAGAACCTTATCATGTTGGGAGTGGATGGAATAGTCACAAACAAGCCAGACATAATAACCAGAAACAAGCCCTCACACTAACTCTTTGGGGGTATGGTATAAGCCCCCACCCATTTAACGGATATTTTGTGAGGTTAGTTAGTCACTCTTTTCTAGGAGGATTGCTTGGCCCTGTCCACCTCCGGCCGCAGTTGAGGCTACTCCATATTTGCCATTTTCCTTGTTTAGTATTCTTGCCAGCGTTCCCACTATTCTCACTCCGCTCATTCCGGTGGGATGTCCTAGGGCTATGGCTCCTCCCTTAACATTGACCCTCTGAGGGTTTATGTTTAGTTCCCGAATAGCGACCAGCACTATGACTGCGAATAACTCATTTATTTCCCAGAAATCAATGTCCTCCACCTTAAGTTTTGCTCTCTCCAAAGTTTTTCTAATTGCAGGTATGTTCCCGTAACCCATTAGGGTGGGGTCAACTCCCGCCCAGCCCATAGTTCTTACTTTTGCCAGTGGTTTAAGTCCATACTCTTGGGCTTTCTGCTTTGACATGAGGATACATGCTGCTGCACCATCGTTTAGGGAGGTGGAGTTTCCCGCAGTTATCAGCCCATTTTCCTTGAATGCTGGCGGCAGAGCTGACAATTTTTCTAGGCTGGTGTCTGGTCTAACGTTTTGGTCGTAGCTAACAATTTTTCTGCTTCCATCGTCCAGTATGATTTCTATGGGGAGTATTTCTTCTTTGAAGAATCCTTCCCTCTGAGCCTTAACGGCCTTCATGTGGCTTTGGAGAGAAAACCGGTCCATCTCCTCTCTTGAAACAGAAAATTTCTGAGCAAGTTTTTCCGCCGATAATCCCATACTTAGAGAGGTTAAGGCGTCAAAGGAGCCAATATTTAAAAATTGTAGGCTGGGATTCACACCCGCCCCTATGGGCATATGTAACATGTGTTCCATACCTGCTGCGACCACTATGTCTGCGTATCCCTGGGCTATCTCCATAGCAGCTATGGAAACAGATTCCAGAGAGGAGGCACCCTGCCTATCCACACCCAAAGCCGCCACAGAGAAGGGAAGACCCGCCATAAGACTAATTATTCTGCCACCATAAGTCCACTGCTCCCCACCCTGATTAGAGCACCCTATGATGCACTCCTCTATTTCCTCCGCCCTCACACCTGCTCTCTCAACCAACTTCCTAATGACCAGAGCGCAGAGATCATCCATACGCATATTCTTGTAGAAATCCTGCTGAGGATCAGCCTTGGAAATGGGCGTCCTCAGATAGTCCACAATAACCGCTTCTCTCAAAAAACTTCCTCCTACTACCACATCCAAAAGGGAAACCAAAAATACCGTCACAGCTATAGAATTCTGGAGCCACTCCTCTTATATTTGTTTTTAACTAATAAAGAAGGACGGCTTTGGGACAAAATTGGTTTTAGCTTCTTCTTAGCTTTTTTGTCACTAGGGGTCGTATCAGCGACGAAAAACAATACTCTTTCACTACGTCATTTGGGATTACGCATCGGGAAACATAACTTTGTCCCAAAGCCGAGAGGGACCTAGTCTTTAAGTGTGTGGCTTCCCTCCATACATAATCGTTTGATCCTCCAAAAAAAGGGAGGCTTAACAAGGCTTCATTCCAAATATGAAGCCCCATATATGGAAGTTATACGTTTTGGGCCGCCTAACACTCTACAAGGCTTCTTTCCAAATAAGCCCAAAAAAATGGCAAGACTGGCTAACCCTGCACACATACCATGTCAACAAACTACATACTTGTAACAATGTTCCTAATAAAGAAAACCCTAAAAAATCGCAAGTTGCAAAGAACCCGCTATAAACCTTTCCAGATTTTTCGCTAAAAAAATAATACTTTAAAAAATAAAAATGTTTGAAGCGTATTTTTCTTCGGAGGATGGTTTTTACTTACTCTCTTTTAATTATGGTAGCTGCGCCCTGTCCTCCGCCCACACACAGTGTTGCCAGGCCGTAGGTGCCTCCTTCTTTTTCCAGTATGCGGGCTAGGGTTCCTGTTATTCTGGTTCCGGACATTCCCAGTGGGTGTCCGAGGGCTATGGCTCCGCCTTTAACATTCACTTTTTCGGGGTCTATTCCCAACTGTTTTATGGCGTATAGAGTTACTATTGCGAAGGCTTCGTTTATTTCCCAGAAGTCTATGTCCTTCACTTTGAGGCCTGCCGCCTTTAACGCCTTTTGGCTTGCGGGTACTGGGCCCTTACCCATTACGCTAGGGTCGACGCCCGCCCAGGCCATAGATTTAATGGTTGCCATAGGTTCTAATCCGTATTTTTTGGCTGCCTCTTTACTCATCAACATTACAGCGGCGGCACCAGCGTTTAGAGGAGAGGAGTTGCCAGCAGTTATTATTCCATCCGGCTTAAATGCGGGAGGCAGAGAAGCGACTTTTTCCAGTGTGGTGTCTGGCCTAATGCTTTGGTCTGTTTCAATCACTGTTTTCTTTCCGTCAGGCAGCGTCACTTCAACGGGCATTATTTCGCCTTTGAAGAAGCCCTCCTTCAGGGCTTTTGCAGCTAGCTGGTGACTTCTTACAGACCATTCATCTTGCTCCTTTTTCGGTATTCCTGACTCTGCCGCCAGTTTTTCAGCTGTTAGGCCCATGTTCATGGCTACCAGCCAGTCGAACCTTTTCTCCATCTTTAAAGCGTTCGGGTTGGGATTTACTCCATGTCCCATGGGTACGTGGGTCATGTGTTCAACTCCACCAGCAACCACCACATCCGAAAAGCCAGTCATTATTTCCATGGCACCAATGTGGATTGAGGACATGGCTGAGGCGCACTGTCTGTCACAAGCTAGTGCTGCTACTTCAAGTGGCAGGCCTGCCATGAGGCTAAACATGCGTCCTCCATAGGCAAATTGTTCAGCGGTCTGGTTGGCGCATCCAAAAATGCAATCGTCAATATTTTTGGGGTCTATTCCGGATCTCTTCACTACTTCTCTAATTACCATGGCTGCCATGTCGTCTGCTCGAATGCTGTTGAAAACATCTTTTTCCGGCTCTCTTGGACGTGACCTTGAAATGGGTGTTCTTACGTAACCCACAATTACTGGTTCCTTCATTTCAGGTTTCCTCCAACATCTCAATCAGATTCTAGCGCAAATTTTTGATTTTTTGGTACGGAAATCCGTTGATGCCGATATCCTTATAACTTTTTGCCCATCTTTAGAAAAAATTCTAGATACGCAAAGTACCCTTTCGAAAATTTTCTAGTGTGGAGGTGTGGTGGCCTTTTTTTTAAGATTTCTATAAAAATTTCTTTAACTTGTTATTTTTATGGTGTGCAGAAGGTGAAGGGGTGTATTCCTGCTTCTCGTAGTCTTTTTTGGACTCTGGGATAGAGGATGACGATTTCGTCTTCTAGTTCTGAGGATAGTTTGTCGCTTATTTGGGAGAGCCGGATGATTAGTTGTGTTATGTTTTCTTTGGTGCTGAATGAGGACATCAAGGCTGCGTTGCAGGAAACTCCGAGTTCCACAAGGTTCTCTAGTGCCTTCAGCTGTAGCTGGAATCCTTCGGGTTTTGCGCCTGTGAGTCTTGAGAATTCTTCCTCGCAGGCCCCCTTCAAAGAGACTCTTACATGCAGGTTTTTGAACTGGGATAGCTGGCTAACGTAGTCCCTGTCCAGCAATATTCCTGAAGTTTCCAAAATAAATGTGTAACGTGTTTTTTCGACCATCTCCAAGATTTTGATGAGGTGCTCTCTTCCCAATGTGGGTTCGTTGCCGCTAATTCTAATCAGAGAGTACCCCCTCTTCCCTGCTATGTGGATCAAATTTTGGAAGACTTGCTCTGGGGAGTAGAAACGCCCGTAGCCCTTGGGATTATCTCGGGGCTCAGCTCCCCAGCAAAAGACGCATCTTAGGGGGCATCCGCAACAGTCTGCGGTGGCGATTCCCCCATACCATTGTCCTCCCCTGAAACGATAGTATAGTTTGTCCTCTCCCCGCAACACAATTTGCTCAGTTCTTCTAGCCAACTCTAATGGATCGTAGGGCATAAAAGCTACTCCCAAAAGTTATCTCAACATTAAGTGGGCTCTTGAGATAACACTACCCTTTTCCTATTATTTCTATTTTTGGAGTTTTTTATTTGCACTCAAACTCTCTGTCCACCGATTTTGAGAATTAAGTCTGTATCTCCCCTTTTTTTCCGAAAAATTGCTGTGCCAGAAAAATGTTTTTGGTTAAATTGCTCAAGAAAGGATGTGCTGTGTCGCATAATTCCTTTTTCATTTTATTAATTTATTTTATTTAATTTTTAACTTTACACTGTTAGTTTAAAAAATTTTTAAAATAATATATAAATATACTAAAAAGTAAAATTATGCAATACAGAAAAAGAAATTAAATATTTAAAAAAAAGGAGGGAGGTTGCTTGAATTATCTGGTGGGAGAACATTTACTCGGGAGGAATGCTTTTGAAGATGGCTTCCAAGTCCACTCCAGCTTTTCTGTTCTTTCTCCTCATCACTAGGTATATTGCTGCTCCAATGGAGTAAACAACAATTATGAGAAGCAGGGAACCGAGGTTAAATGTGGCTATACCAGCAATCATCAAAGGTAGTATGGTAAATATTGCTATTATTCCGCATACGCTTAGCACGGGAATTTTACCAATTTTAGGACTGTAGGTCTGTTCAGCCAGATCCGGTCTCCTAGCTTTGAATCTAGTGGCTGCGAATATAGTCAGTATAAATGCGGGAACACTTAAGAAAACCGTATTCATGATGGCTTGAAAGGCACTCCAGTAGCTCAGAACGACTCCAATACAGGCAAGTACTATGGATACGCCAATGGCATACATGGGGGTAGTTGTTCTCTCGTTAATGGTGCTAATCTTCGTGGGAATAATCCTATCGAAGCTCCAGGCAAACATGTACCTTGAGGTTGACAGTAACATGGGCATAACCGAGTTGACAAGCCACAGTGCACCGGAACCGATTATGAACAGTCCCAGCCAGCTTAAACCGGCGAGAGGAGCGGCGAATAGAGGTATACTGGCGGGAATAGGTACGGGAACTTTGCCAGCGTAGAGCCAGAGACCATATTGAATCCAGTACTGCAAGGTGTCTTGAGGCAGAAGACTGCCCAACCCGGAGGGAACCCAAGACCATTCTGCGTTTAGATGGGGCAGAGACCACACCAGCAGTCCAAATGGGTCTTTAGAATAAGTGAGGAAATCGTACATGTGGATGAATGTTCCATAATTTGCCTGGAGAGGGTAAAGCAATCCAATGTAGAAGGCAGCTATGAAGAACAGGCCCAAAACCATGGATATGTAGAATGTCCGTTTTGTGTCTCGAACCTCGCCGCCCACAATGGTGATGCTGTAAACACCTCCAAAGGCAAACATTGCAATCAACATTATGCCAATAGTGTTGGTGAGCCCAGTTGTGGAATCTCTAAAAGCGTGGAGCCACCAGTAATTCTGATAGGCTAGTCTGAACAGGTCTCCATATGCTCCGAATTGATTTTGTCCCCAGCCGAAGATGTTATTCCAAGCCCAGATCATGTCCATCGGGGAGTGAGTGAACAGTATCCAGATTGTCGCTATTCCACCCAAGAGGGGAATGATGAACAGAAAACGCATAATCCATAGGGAACCCTTAGTGCTAGCTATTAGAATACTTCCAAAGAAGAGAACCACGAAAATGCCGAAGATAACACCCCAAAACGGGTCAGTTAACTGAATGGACCAGCCCAAAAGGCCCAAGTTATAGGTGAGCAGGCCATAGTACATTACAAAGAGGCTTCCGAAGGAAACCGCCTGGAAGGTTAGAGCCCCAATGGTGAACATAAGCATGAACCAAACTCCCCAAGAAGCAAGGAAACCGTAGCCCGGACCCAGAATTCTGCTCACGTAAATATAGTCGCCCCCGTTCCGCGGCATCGCCCTAGCCAGAATGGAGTAAATGAGAGCGATGGGAAGCCACAAGAATAGAGCCAAAAGGTAACCCAAAGGCAAATTGGCACCCGGAAAATAGTGGGGAGCCAAACTCTGCACCGATAAGAACATGATGCCTCCGCCCACAATAAAGGAGAAAACAATAACCACAGCATCTGCAATGCTTATTTCTCTGACCAGACCTGTAGCGTCCCGAGAGAAAACTATTCTACGACCACCCGTAGATGAAGATTTCTTACTAGACATTTCCCTTTAGCCACTTTCTTTGGTTTAAAACGGAGTATTATACTATTTTTCTTGTATATAAATTTTTTAGCATAAATTGTGGGCACTGTTAACTGGGTGGCACCTGTTGTGCTCTGTACATTTTTCGGCTCAAACATCCTTCTTATTGGACGTATTTCGGCGTTTTTGTCTGTGGAACAACTGCCAGCAGGCTCCCATCAGGGGAGCTTAGAACACTTTCCGAATG
>JAHQXB010000144.1 GCA_029856435.1 Candidatus Jordarchaeia archaeon | reverse complement strand
GAAGGAGCTTAAAACCGCAAAACCCGCAGATAGGGAGCGACTGCTGGAATCCGTAGGCGTATCCGGCGAAATAAGCGAAATGATAATGCAGACCATCGAAAAATTTGAGGAAATGCAAAAACCTCAAGTTGAGTTAAAGAAAAAGGCGGAGCAGCCAGAAGCCGAGGAAGAGGAGACCAAAGGAGCGGAAGAAACTTGGAGTGATGTAGAGGAAGAGGGTGAGGGCGAGGAAGCTGAGGAGAAGAGAATGGGGGATGCGGGAGCTGAAACGGAGCCTAAAGAAGCCAAAGGTTCGGAGACGCAAGAAACAGGAGCTGAGGAAGGCAAGGAAGTAGACTTTGAAGAAGGGGTTGGCGGAGGAGAATCGGAGTCAGAGGGGAAAGAAGTCGAAGAACAAAAGCCAGAAAAAAGCGTCACCTCATCGGAGAAAAAGAGGAAAAAGAAGTTTAAGAGGATGAAAAGAGTTTAAGTTTCTGGCGCTGCAACCAACCATTTCCCCTCTTTTTTGTCCTAAAATTTTTAAAGAATCGCATCCACGAAAAGAAAAGTGGGTCCACAAAGAAAAAATAATAGAAGGAAACCAGAAGTGCGGCAAAGTTTCACCCCACATGTGTACAGGTCAATAAAATTTCAGCTAAATGTTTTTCCGCATAATATAGTTGGTGATGCAGATTTATTCGGCTCCATCTCCCTAATAAGGCTCCAAATCGTGAAAGAAGCCCTATAAACACCCCTTTTTTGAGGCGAAACCGAACGATTCTACATCACCTAATATAGTTCCCCCTCATCTGATAACTTGCCAAAAATGATTTAGAAGCCTTCTTCTCCCAAAAAAAGGCGTTATTTAACCATGTGTTCAATTAAGACCCCTACACCACATGTGGGCAGCACCCCTATTTGGACTCTGTTGAAAAAGTTTTATTTTTTTTCAATTTTCTTAACATTTTAACGAATTTTTTGCAATTTTACATTGTTAATTTGAAAAATTTTTAAAATGTTATATAAATATATTATAAAAAGTAAAATTATGCAACAAAGCACAAACGGCGTAATTTTCTTGTTTCCGCATCCGCCGTAATCAACAGTTCCAAAATATACAGGCTTATATAGGCGTTAGTGTATTATTTATGTATGCCTGAAAAGCTGTACACACTTTAAAGAAGCATCTTTACTTCCGGGTCTTCATCCACGAACTATTCAGAAGTGGGACATTGAGGCTGGTGTACAATTTGATAGGTTACCTGTGCTCTAAAGGACTGCTTTCGCCTTCCTGTTCCCTTTGGTGCTGATCGGGGTTCTGGCCCCGTAACTTTTTTAGGATTAAGAATTCACCTTTTTTATATTTCCTTCCATATCCTTCATGCATACACAGCAATATTTTTTGTGAACATCAATACCTATAATACAGTTCATCTATTCCCATACGTAGCATAGAGGGAAACCTCCTGCTTATGCGTCGGCTCCACGCGGCACACATCCATACGCTCAAGGGGTGGAGCGCCTTAGCCACTCAAAGGGTACAATCCCAGTCACAGCATCGACCCATACGGGCCATGTATTTTGCGGGCCAGCCGATGCACATCCTCCCCTACCCACCAGGCCCAAAAAAGATTCATACCGTCACAGCAGCCGTTTGTAACAGTTTTAAAATAAGTGGACACAAAATAGTCAAAACTTGTATATGAGATGTTAAAACTGCTTCTATTTAGAAAGTTTGTTAACTTGAGATTTCCAACAGTTAACGTTAAAAGAAAAACCATTAAACCCATCACTCCCTTAAAAACAACCACACATATATGTCGTGCAGCCGATTCCAGCCCAGCCCGGAATGCGGGGAGTTCGAAAAGGCCCAAAGAGGGCAGGGTCACAATTGGGGGCATCCTCCCACCGAAGGCAGTGGAGATGTGCCTGCTTCAACCGTTCCTTGGGCGAAAGCCTCGCCGTGAAACTGAGGGAGGAAAACCCAAAGCTACGCAAGGTTAACGCTGGGTCAGAACGGTTGCTCTTAATAGTGGGCGGGGTGGAAGGATTCCGGTGAACCTGTGAGGGGTGTGGATGATGTGGTGGGGCTCTAAGTCAATACTGTTCGAAAGATGTTTTTAGCCGTTGTTACTGAGGGAAAACTATGTGCTCTGTGGCTGTTTTTGGCGAGAAAAACGAGTTAGAAGTGCGCAAATATGCCTTCAGATAAGCCTACTCCGCTCCCTCAACCCAATTTTTCTAACACTATTGGGCTCTAGGTCTGGGTATGTCTATTTTTGACCATCTGGATTACGTTCCTCAGTCCTCCTTCTGTCCTCAATTTTTTACATAATTGCGTTAAATGATGGGGCGCAATTAATTTGGTGTCTCCTGCTGCGTGTTGTTTGTTTTTCGGCTTTCATCATCCCTTGGTGTGCCCTTTTCGGCTTTTTTGCCCCACAGAATAACTTAAAATGAGCTTCAATATGGGGACGCCGGACGCGACTCAAATGTGCACCCAAAAGGTGACACTCAGTTAAACTGTGCTATTTTGGTAACAGAAAATAAAATAAAGGAGAAAAACTCAAAAAAGAGAATAAAACTTGAAAAGAGGGATGAAAATGACTAAAGAGAAATACCAGGTATACCGGTATCGCTGGGTATCACTGTTGGCGTATATGCTAGTTTTTTTCATCGGAGGACCGCTTTGGATTTGCTTTGGTGCGATCTCTTCGACTGTTAGGCAAGCGTATTTTCTCAGCGGTGTTAGTGACATGACTATTACCCTTCTGGTTATAGGGCCTCTTGCCACGGAGATTTTTGCGTCTTTTCCTATGGGCGTTTTAGTCGATAGAAAAGGTTGGAAATTCGCTACTGGTCTTGGAGCAATAATTATGACTGCTGTTGCTGTGCTTAGAATATTTTCGCCGGATGTAACTTGGCTTCTCATTTTCCAGTTTTTCTTGGGAGTGGCTTTTGCGTTAATGTATGTTAGCCTCGCAAAACTAGCAGTTACTTGGTTCCCCAGAAGGGAGGGTGCGTTTGCTCAGGGCTTAGGTTTAATAGCGAGCAATGGTGGAAATATGACCGGGCTCATTCTTACACCTCTCCTCATAGCGTTTTTCGGTGCGTATAATGCCCGGTCTAGCTTACAGAACACTATGTTACTATATGCAGTTGTTACGGTGATTATAACGGTTGTATTCTTCCTGATTGCCAGAGATAAACCGCCCACTCCTCCTGAACCAGTTGAGGAAACAAAACAGGTACCCTTAAGAGAAGGGCTATCAAGGATTGCAAGTTCAAGGGACTTCTGGCTGCTAGGCATAGCTTTTGCAGTAGGTTTTGGAGTGTACCTTAGTATTGTCGACTATGTTGAAAGGGCTGCTTGGTCTAATGTGCCTTTGTTCCAGAAATTTGCCGAGTTGTATGTTGCTCTATATAATCCGGAGCTGTTTTTTGTGTTTGTTAATATGGAGCAATCCTTCGGTGGTCTGGCTTCGGGACTTGTTCTTTTATTCGGTATTATTGGTACTATTGTCATAACTAGATTGTCGGACAAGATTGGTCGCAGAAAGCTCTTCCTTTTCATTGCGGTATTGATCTGTACTCCTATGCTTTACATAATGGGAACGACACATGGCGAGATTTTGCTTGTTGCAGCGGCGCTCTTCGGCTTCTTCCTGATTTCCGTTCAGCCTCTTGTCTTTGAATCTATAGTTGAGATTAAGTCTATCGGGCCGATGATAACAGGCTTGGCTCTAGGCATTATTTTGACTCTGGGTCACACAGGTAGTGTCATCTGGCCCTTAATATTTGGTATGCTCCAGGCTAGCTCCAGCTCTTATCTTCTTGCTGAGTTGTTCTACTATTTGTCGATTCTTCCAAGCTACTGGGCTTATATTTTGGAGTTTCCTCTTTACTTCTACTTCTTCACCGCCCCACCTTTGATTCAGTTGCCTGGCACATTTTTTGGACCTACATTATTCTTGGTTCTTAGCGCTGCATTAGCTGTCGTACTGCTGGTGTCATTAAAAGAAGTACACTAGACCTAAGTACTTTCCCCCCTTTTTATTTTTGTTAAGCTGTAAATGGTGTTTTTAGCTTATGTATTCGGGCTTTTTCTCATCTCTATGTTTCATCTTCTTATCTGTAATTTTTCCGGTGGTTTCCCACTGGAGTTTTGCTTCCCTTTCCA
The DNA here is from genome assembly GCA_029856435.1 of Candidatus Jordarchaeia archaeon. Lineage (GTDB taxonomy): Archaea > Asgardarchaeota > Jordiarchaeia > Jordiarchaeales > Jordiarchaeaceae > Jordiarchaeum. Next base: position 9,369 of record JAHQXB010000144.1, on the reverse strand, counting down.
GGGCGGATAAATCAATGTCCAAGCCGGGGTTTGCCTTTAAAACTTTTATGAGGGCGTAGGATGCTGCAATGTCGTGATTTAGCATTTTGCAAGACTCGGAGAGTAGGATTACCCCATCTATGTTGTGAATGCTGTTAGATAGGACGGGAACTATACCATTCATACCTATAATAATCCCCTCCGTAAGAACATTAACATTTTCCAATTGGCTGAATGATTCCACTAATTTTTGTGAGGTGGCTGTGACATACACTTTTGGGCTTCTTTTTATGGAGGTTATGGGTCTGGCAGCTAAGGAAATAATCATCGTTACGCCCAAGTCTTTCAGAGTGTTGGCGATGTATTTTGATAGAACGTTCATGCCTATGTTTGATGTTGGCTGACTATCTGATGTCAATAGTATTATGTCCCTTTTTAGTGACTTATCTCTACAATGGAATAATTCGATTTTAGAGGCGTCAAGGCATCCATCTGGGGTTATCTTTACATGTGAAGGGAAATCTGAGAAAAAAATTTCCATTACCTTTTTTGCACCGAGTTGTTTTGATATGTAATCTAGGGCGCCTTTTCCGGCGTTGGCTATTCCCGGCATTCCCTGGATGCATAGCGGTTTAGTTAGGGCGTTTTTATCAATGGGATGTATTACTTTTAGAGTTATATTGAACTTGTCTTCTTGTATTGCCAATTCATATCATCCACTTTACATGGATTTGGTTTTCCGATTGTTTAATAAAGTTAATTTGTATGGTATGGTTTAGAAATTTTAATGTTTTGTAATCCTAAGAGGCGGTCTTGTGAAAAAGGGAAGATTCATTGTTTTAGAAGGCATTGATGGCTCCGGAACCACCACCCACTCCAATAAATTGGCGGATTATCTTAAGAGTAAAAATTATGAGGTTATCGTAACTCAAGAACCATCTGAAGGTCCAATCGGTAAGACTATTCGGGATTACCTTTTCCATGGTTGGGGTTCACCGGCGGTTCATGCGCTTCTTTTTGCAGCGGATCGGGTGGAACACACTGAGAAAGTTATTAAACCTCTCCTTGAGCGGGGCGTGATTGTTATTTCGGATCGCTATATTGAATCTTCAATTGTTTATCAAACGGCCGAGGGGCTGGATACATGTTGGATAGAAGAGATTAACAAATTTATTGTTGAACCAGATTTAACAATTTATCTGGATGTGGATCCAGAGGTAGCTTTAGATAGAAAAAAGGGTATGAGAGACACGTTTGAAAGGGTCGAATTTTTAAAAAAAGTGCGTAGAATCTACTTGGAAAGGGCAAAAGATAAAGATTACCCAATTATGAACACAAATCGACCCATTGAAGTTGTTCATAAAGAAATAGTGAGATGCGTCGAATCCTATCTTTCAAGGTAAGCGGATTCGCCGAACTCTGCCTGTTACCTTTTGTTCTAAATTAGAAAAGGGGCCACGGTCTTCCTTTCTGGGTGAAATTGAATGAAACTACTTCGGTTTCTTTTTGAAAGCGTAGAATTTATAGCCTCAAAGGAGCTAATATATAATAGGCGATGAAGATGAGTCCGTCTGACTTGTGGATGAAGAACGATTCGGGCGGTCTGAGCCTCTAATTTCTACCTAATTTTCTTAAAAAAGAATTTATTCCAGTGAAAAATCAATTCTAGCACCTTCTCCTCGGGCTTGAGGTGCCCTTGTCAACCGCCTCTCTTTCAGAGAACATCTTGTAGGAGCCGCTAAAAAATGCAACAACATAACCTAAAACGCTAAATAGCATTTTTCTAAACCCTCGCAGAATATGCGAGATGGATTCAAGTGTTTTGCTCTACTCTTCTGATAATAGTTCGCTTATTCTGTTTGAAATTTTTTTAAGAACCATCATTATTAATCCGAGATTGGCGTCGCTTTTAGCAAGAACTGTGATTATGGCGCTCATACCCGCCCCCTTGATAATTATGTATCCATAATCTCCTTGCAGCGTTATTTGCTGTAGGTTACCACGTGCCAGTTCTTGTGCGGCACGTTCACCTACACTAAGCATAGCGGCAGTCATAGCTGCTACAACACTTTCATCCACTTCCGTCGGCATCGCGGAGGCTATAGGTAATCCCTGTATACTGACCACAGCACTAGCTTCTATTCCGGGTGTGTTTGCTTCCATGTCTCTGATTAAACTCATGATCTCCTCAATTTTTGACAATCTTGATCACTACAGAACTTAATTATTGGACAATAATAATTTTTGTCCCTGAATTGGCTATAAATTTAACCTATATTGCAGTTTTTCGGTCTCCTATGTTTGATAAAGCTCATATGGTAGATGTAAAAATTTATTTTATAATTATACTGCATTTGTCGCTCATTAACCTTTTGTTCTTATATTTATACGGCTTGTTGAATTAAAAGGGAATGATTTAATAATTTCTGTTAATTATAGACTAAGTATCAGGAGGAAAAGTTTTGAGCGCTAAGAATGTAAAAAATCATTCTTCAGAGAAACAGGAGCAAAAACAGCAACAAGAAGAGGAAGAAAAATTTGAAAAATACCGGAAGGCTGGAAAAACTGCGAAGGAAGTGCGTGAAATTGCAAGGAAAATTGTACAGCCTGGTACCCCTGTTATTGACATCTGTGAAAGGATTGAAAGCGAACTATTAAGTAGGGGTGTGGGTTTGTCATTTCCCTGCAATGTTTCTATAAATAACGTTGCGGCGCATTACACATCCCCTCCAGATGATAAAACGGTTATAAGTGAGAGAGATGTGGTAAAAATCGATTTCGGAGCACATGTAGATGGATACATTGCGGATACAGCGTTCACTGTAAGTTTTAATCCTGAGCATAATAAGTTAATTGAGGCTTCAGAAAGGGCTCTTGAAGTTGCTATAGAATTGATTAAACCAGGGGTAGAAACAAAGCTTATAGGAGAGAAGATTGAAGAAACGATTAAAGGATACGGTTTTAGGCCTATAAAGGATCTTTCTGGTCATTTACTTGATCAGTATTTTCTTCATAGCTCAAAGATTATCCCAAATATATCTGTTCCTCATGGTACTAAGATAGAGGAGGGCGAGGTGTATGCTCTTGAGACTTTTGCCTCTACAGGTTCTGGAAGTGTAACTGAGGCGCCTTATGCATATATCTATAGTTTGATGCCCATTAGAGTGCCTTTAAGATTTAAGGGCTCACGTCAAGTTTTAGGTCTAATTCAAAAAGATTTCAAAACTCTACCATTTGCTGAGAGATGGTTAGCAAAGAAGACTTCTAAGGCTGGTCTCAAATTTGCCATAAGGGAGTTGACAGAAAAGGGTGTACTTCGCGCCTATAATGTGTTGTCAGACAAGAAAGGCAGTTTGGTGTCTCAAGCTGAACATACCCTAATCGTTCTCAAAGACGGATGTGAAGTAATCACAAGATAACCGAAAAGCAGATCATGAAAGCTAGGATTATAAGTTGAAGGGAGTAGATGTTCGGCATTCTAAGGTTTAACTGGTGATAGATTATTGGCAAGGATTGAATTATCTTTTCTTGGAGGAGCTAGGGAAGTCGGGCGGTCATGCGTCTCCATTAGAAAAGGAGATGAGTGTATTCTTATGGATACAGGAATTAATTTGGGCAAAGTCAGTGAGGAAGAGTACCCTTTAGAGCCAACTATTCCTCCAAAAACTGTTTTCATTACTCATGCTCATCTGGACCACTCAGGCTATCTCCCTGCAATAATTTCGAGGTATGGATGTCAAGAAATTGCTACACCGCCAACTCAAGATTTGGGTGAACTTTTGCATATAGATTTTTTAAAATTGCAGAAAGAGGGGGGTATGGAGTTACCCTACACCTCCCAAGACGTTATGGCTGTCCGAAGCCACGCATATGATGTTAACTATAATGTGGAAATGAATCTACGTGGGGGGATTAAGGCTATGCTTCTTTCGTCAGGTCATATATTAGGGGCAGCGATGGTTCGCTTAAAAATTAATGATCGCGTTATTCTATATACTGGGGATCTATCTACCCGGAATACTCGAACTCAAGATATGGCGGAAACCTCTGTAGGCAAGGTTGATACATTAATAATTGAATCAACTTACGCTGCCCATAATGATCGCCACCCCAGTTTTCAGAGGGTTGAGCGAGAATTCAAGGAGGCTATAAACAAGGCCCTTGATCGTGGTGGGAGGGTGTTGATACCTGTATTTTCAGTGGGGAGGGCTCAAGAGGTGATGTTGTCTCTGGAAGCCTTCGTAAGGAGTGGTGTTCTCTCGCGGGTGCCTATATATATTGATGGAATGATTAAAAAGATAAATGAGATTTACCGGTTGTACTGGTACTATCTGCGTTCACAGATTAAAAGGCAAATAAGATACACTCGTCAAAGTCCTCTAGAGTCGGATATTTTTGTTGAGGTATACCAAAAGAAAAACGTTAACTTGGATGAACCTTGCATCATTATAAGCACTTCAGGAATGCTTGAGGGTGGTCCAATAGTTGGTTATCTGAAGCAGATAGCGGAGGACTCCAAAAATCTCATTTGTCTAACAGGTTATCAGGTTCCTGGTACAAGGGGGCGGAGGCTCCAAGATGGAGAAAGGGAAATAAAGCTCTCTCCGGACGAAGAGCCATTCAAAGTGTTCTCAGAAGTTAAGACTTTTGAATTCAGCGCTCACGCAGATCAGTCTGGACTTTTCAGATTCATATCCAAAATTAAGGGACTTGAAAGAGTATACTGTGTGCACGGAGAAGAGTGGAAAACTATAGAGTTCGCTGACCGAATAGAAGAACTCAAAAAAATTTCCGCCTACTCCCCCATAAATGGAGAAATCTACCCTCTTTAAAGAGATTCTATAATAAAGTATTAAATTCTATGTTTCCGCAAATCAGTTTGAAGAGAATTTCAACTAAATCATCCCTTTTCACAACAGTCTGTTTTCTGGAATCTCTGTCCCTTATGGTAACTGTATTAGCTTTAACTGTGTCATAATCTATAGTTACACAGTAAGGAATGCCAATTTCATCGCCTCTAGCGTATCTTTTACCTACAGATCCGCGGTCATCATACTCTACTTCTAATCCGTTTTTCTTAAGGGTTTCATAAGTCTTAAAAGCAATGTCCGTCAAGGGCTCTTTTCGAACAAGGGGTAGTACCAAAGCCTTTACTGGAGCGATTTTTGGGGGGAATTGGAACCATGTCCACCCCCTTCCATCGTCTTCTCGAAAGCAGTGTTCCAAGATGCAGTAAATAGCCCTCTCCACACCGAATGAAGGCTCCACAACCTCGGGAATAATTTTTTCTCCGTCAATGCTTATGGACAAATCCTTACCGCTCTTCTTCATGTGGTTAGATAAATCGTAGTTGGTTCTATATGCGTTACCGACGATTTCCTTTCTTCCAATGCTCAGCTCAACCTCCAGATCAAAATTGCCACCGGAATAGAAGGGTGTTTCTTCGGGCATCATGTGTCTGAAATGAAACTTTTCGTAGGGGATACCCAAACTCTGATAAAAAATCGTCTCCTTTGCAAGATAATATGCCATATAGGGATTGGGAAGAATATTCCTTTCTAGGAACTCTGATGCTGTCATCTCCAATGGCTCCTTCTCCCCCCTTTTCTGTTGTTCCCTCGTTAAAATTCTTATTTTAGTATCTTTCACCATATAAAAACTGGGATGGTTCCCGATCTCCTTGGGATGGATAAACATTTCAATCTCCATCTGTGTAAACTCACGAATCCTAATCAAACCTTGCCTTGGGGAAATCTCATTTCGGTAAGACTTACCAATTTGAGCAATTCCAAAAGGAAGCTTCGCCCTCATCGACTGCTGAACCCGCTTAAAATCCATGAATATATCTTGAGCAGTTTCTGGTCTCAAAAAAGCGGTCTGCCCACCCGCCGGACCAACCTTTACTCCCAACATTAAATTAAAAACAGAAACATCACTTAAATCACCTTTACACTCAGGACAAACCAATCTATTTTCTCTTATTATCCTCGTAAGTTGCTCCGGAGTCATTCCCTCCACATATAAACCCAAACTGTCCTCAATCAAATGATCTGCACGCATAACTTTCTTACACTTTAAACAATTAACTGTAGGATCTGTAAAGCTATCGAGATGTCCAGAGGCCTTTAAAGCCTCATAGGGAAGAATTGTGGAACCGTCTAACTCATATACTGGTGGATTAACCTCTTTTAAGACAAAAAATTCCCGCCAGGCCTGTATCAAATTATTCTTCATCTTAGCGCCCAGGGGACCTAAATCATAGATGCCTGCAATACCACCATAAATCTCTGCGCTGGGAAAAACAAAACCTCTATGATAAGCCAAGGTCCAAATTCTATCGAACAAGCTCTTCTCGGATCTCTGTTCAGCAACGCTTTTTTTAGACTTACTCTCACCTGACATGACAACCAACACTCACGACAACAAATACCTCTAATTACCTAGATTTTAGAACTTAATTCTAAATTTCCTAAAATAACTTTCCCCAAGATACCAAAAAGACACAAAATCCTAAAAATTATCTAGCCTTTACACGTTTGATAACCGGCGGCCGAGCTTTGTACAGCACTCTATAACCACACTGGGGACACTTAATGCCACCAAGAAGATCTAAACCCTCCACAGTAACTTCTCTATTACATTTGCCGCACACGTACACCATTCTATTATCCCTTCTCATAGTGTTTGCCGATTTGGACTATCAATTAGAGTTTAATAAATATTTCCCGCTTGTACTACAGAGTTGAAACAGAACTTTCTGAAAGCCTAAATAAATCCAAAAACTATATCCGAAGTGTTACATCTAATTTTGATTCTAAAAACTTTCCTCGCTTTCCTCTTCTTTGTCTACTTCGACAATGAAGTATCCGGAGTAATGACAATTCCGACAGAAATAGTAGGGAGGTGTGATGAAACCGGATATAGAATTCCACTGCCTAACTTTCTTGCTTCCACACCTCGGGCAAACTAGGATACCTCTTTTATTGAAGGAGCGTCTAGTAAGGTTTCTGAGCAAGTCTCTAATTCTCTGAAACATTTCTACACGCCGAAAGAAAATGAATGAAGCTAAGAAACGTCGATATTCTTCTCAGGATAACCCCACTCCACCAAAAGATCCTTAGTACGATACCTGTGGTCGCCCTGAAGTTCGATGCGATCATCTTTAGAGGTACCACCACACGCCAGAGCACTCTTTAACTTTGTGGCCAACTTGCCCAAATCAACATCTTTGCTATTGATGCCCTCAACAATGGTTACCTCACGCCCGAACTTCCTTTTTTCTATTCTAACTTTTATTCTCTGTTCTTCTTTTGCTATTTCTTGACAGACACAGAGGTCTTTAGGTAAACCACATATTGGACATATTTGTTGTGCCATTACCCACCATTCCAACTTTTTTGCATATTTAGAAATGTTTTTGCCACGTTTAAAAAACACAATATACTTATTTAAAGTTAGTGTCTTTTAAACTTGGTGATGTAGAATCGTTCGGTTTCGCCTCAAAAAAGGGGTGTTTATAGGGCTTCTTTCACGATTTGGAGCCTTATTAGGGAGATGGAGCCGAATAAATCTGCATCACCTTTAAACCTCGTAAAAATCACGAGTTATAAACGAAAAAGTAGTGGAGGCAGAACCCATATGATGGTTATAGATGTTCTGTTTTCTAGGACATAATTGGTTTTTTATGGTTAAAGTGGATGGCGCAGAAGGAAATTGTATACTCACAGAGAATAAAAGGGAAAAAAGATGGGAAAAGAAAAGAAGGGAGATATGGAAGTTTTTAAATAACGCTGCCTTTTTTATTTTTATATTAGATTTCAACTTCTAGCTTTAGCTTTTTGATTAACTCCTTGTATCTGTTTCTCACGGTGACTTCGGTGACATGCGCAACTTCAGCTATTTCTCTTTGTGTTCGGCGTTCCCCTATCATTATAGCTGCGATGTACATTGAGGCTGCTGCGAGTCCAGTTGGGTCTTTGCCGGCAGTTATTCCCATTTCTTTTGCTTTTTCGATGATTTGAGCTGCCATTCTTTGAGCCTTGCCTGAGAGGTGCAATTCGTTGCCGAATCGGGGTACGAAGTCTATAGGGTTGGCGATAGGTATTTCGATGTCGAGTTCTCTGAGAACTAGACGGTAGCATCTTCCCAATTCTTTACGTCCGACTCTGGACTGTTTAGCGATTTCATCTAGGGTTCGAGGAACCTTGCGCATGCGGCAGGCTCCGTAAACGGATGCCGCTACCATGGCTTCTATGGAGCGTCCTCTTATGAGACTTTTTTCGATGGCTTTTCGATAAATAACTGCTGAGGATTCTTTTACTCCATGGGGGATTCCCAGCTGGCTGGAAAGTCTGTCGAGTTCCGACATGGCATAAGCCAAGTTTCTATCCATAGAGCTGTGGACTCGGGTTCGAATTTGCCACTTTCTTAAGCGATAAATTTGTGCTCTACGCCGGGGAGTTAACTTTTTACCGTAGGCGTCGCAGTTTCGCCAATCAATCATGGTGCTTAATCCCTTATCGTGGACGGTGTATGAGGTAGGGGATCCCACACGACTGCGCCTTGAGCGTTCTTCCGAGGTAAAAGCCCTCCATTCTGGACCTTGATCAATCATATGCTCATCGATTACAAGGCCACAACGGCTACAGATTAATTCTCCTCGGGTTACATCACGGATTATATCTGCGGCTCCGCATTCCGAGCACCTATAGGGTGTTTTCGCCTTCTCTTCACTGTCGGCTTCTTCAACCATGAAGTGACCACCCATGACACCTTTCTCCGGAAATTTGTATAAAACTTCTGAGTATTGCTTTTCGTATATTGCCGCTTATCTGGAGCTGGAATGATATTAGTTATTTATAAATCTTTCGTTAAATTTATATTTACCCCCTTTAGGTAATTCATAAATTGCTTTCATTTGAGGAACTTGCTAAAAAGGTCTTTTTCGCGGTTTGGTTGCGGTGTCTTCAAGGGTTGGTGGGGTGTGTGGTGCAAAGCCTTCCTTTATAGCATATTTCTGCCTTGGAATTCCCAGAGTCACCCGTTTACATCTGGTGGAAAAGCCAACCAGAACCCCTGAAACAACAATTTTTTAACAAGTTCTCATTTGAGATAAAACTAAGTAACTCTAAAATACTGGTGCGGTTCGGTGAAGTAATAGTTAGAAGAGAATCTTATGTCGCGTTTGAATAATCCCTTATTTTAAGCGTCTCAAAATTTTATAGAATAGGTAGGACAATGTACATAAACTACTGATTTGGAATTTTTTAAATGATTCGTTTTTTCTTCTACTGTTTTGCAAAAGTGGTGGAAGGCGGTTTTTTAAATCATAGAATAAAAAGTCTTGTTAGATAAACAAAAATATAATGAATTTAAAATTGCCTTAGCCCT
>JAHQXB010000170.1 GCA_029856435.1 Candidatus Jordarchaeia archaeon | reverse complement strand
GTTTAGGGGGAGGTCTTGAGCCTGGATACCGCTGGTTATGTTTTTTCCGCTGGGCTGTGTGAAGAACACCAAAATGTTTTTATTCCCCAAGGAGTAATAACTATTCCTTGGGGTGTATGTTAGGGCAGAGACCGCCTCCCACGAGACTGGTTCTCTGAATACCAGGGTGACCGAGGCGTTCTCTGCTTTAGCTCTCATCACATCTCTCATCCTCCGTTCTTCATTAAAGGGTGCATGTACACCCACCTATGCTACTTTCTCACATTTAAATTATTTTTTAACAAGTTCTTGTTGCCCGAATATTTTATATTTTGGTTGCAAATAATTATATAAAAAGTTCTTAAGTGTTAGAATGTCTGGAGTGTCTGATTTATGGTATGGCTTGATAAAAGAGGACAACACATTACTATTGAGATGCCCGAAGAATGGAATGGTATTGTGCCCAGCGAAGTCTTTTTTGAGGAAGGTAAAAGGTTAGTAGATTTAGCTGACAAGAATAAACTTACCATTCGCCTTCTGGGTGGCGTTGCCATTAGATTGCACACCAAAAACGTGGAGGATTTTTCCAAAAAAATAGGCCGGCTTGGCATCGAGGGGGGCCAAGAGTTTACGGATTTAGACTTTATGGCCTACAAAAACCAAAGGGACAAAATTAAGAACTTTTTCATTTCCCAAGGTTACATTAAAAGAGTAACAACAATATCCTCAGCAGTTAGTGAGAGACAAATTTACTATCACCCAAAAGGGTGGTTCCACGTTGATGTTTTCTATGAAAAGCTCAAAATGAACCACGACATAGATTTTAAGAATCGCTTAGAATTAGATTATCCAACGATAACTGTCACTGACATGTTGCTTGAAAAAATGCAAATCGTGAAAATAGCTGAAAAAGACATCAAGGATACATGTGTACTAATAAGAGCCCATGAAGTAGGAGAAAAGGAAGAGGAGTGCATAAATGCCAAGTACATTGCCCAGTTATTATCGAACGATTGGGGATTCTGGTACACGGTCACAACCAACTTGCAAGGAGTCAAGGAACTAGCTCCGGGGTACGGGGTTAAGGACGCCGATCTAAACGATATAACCTCAAAAATAGACAGAATGATGGAATACATCAATGCTGAGAAAAAGAGCGTCGGGTGGAAGTCCAGATCAGTGATTGGTTCCAAGAAGGCATGGTATCGTCCGGTCGAAACCTCCGAAACAGTTGGAGACTTTGGTATCGATACTCTCAGAAAACAAGTCAAAGAGAAAAAATAAAACTTACTTTACCATCAATTTATTTTCCGATTATAGAAATCTACATTTCTTATTTAGAAATAGTTTTTCCAAAAGGAATTTTTGTGTTTGGTTTTATATCTCTGTTTTTCTGCCTATATGCTTCCTTCTAAGCAAAAAGAATATATTTTACTACTTTTTAGAGTTGCAACATTAATTACAGTATTTGAAATTTCGGGTGTTCTTTTTGGAAACAACTAGATGGCAGTTTAATAGGTTAATTTCTAGTGATGCGAGAAAGGGTCAATTTTTAATGATTTTAGCCTCACTCGCTTGGGGTAGCTCCTTTCCCTCAGTTAAGTGGGGGTTGGGCTTTATGCACCCTTTAATCTTCGTTTTCCTCCGCTTTTTCGCCGCAGGCTTAATGACTATTATTCTTATTAGGTTTCTAGGTTCTGGAAACGCTTTCTATTTCCTGAGGAATCGTAGGATTTTTGCATTGGGCTTGTTTAACGCTTTGGGCTACCTTTTCCAGTTTATTGGTATGGAGCATTCCACGGCGGGTAAGGCGTCTCTCCTCATAAATATGAATGTGATTGTTGTGGCTGTGCTTTCCTTCTTGATTCTCAGAGAATCGATGGGTCGCCAGAAAATACTGGCCATCACTGTTAGTGTTTTGGGTGTTATTCTTATTACCACTAATGGAAATCTTCAGACCCTATGGAGTGGTGAATTCACAGGCGATATGGTGGTGCTTTTGGGGGGAGTAATTTGGGCTTTTTACATAGTCTACTCAAAAAAATTTCTCAATAGCTCAAATAGCAATGGTGTCAAAGTTAATTCTATGGACGTTACCTCTGCTGTGATTATTATTACTATGCTGATTTTAGCCGTACCCGCAGCAATCTACAGTTTCTATGATCCGTCTTCCCTATTGGCATTAACGGCTGCCCCAGCGATCATTGCGGTTTGCTACACTGGCTTGGTATGCACAACCATAGCGTTTACCCTATACTTTGCAGGGCTAAAATACATATCCGCCTCAGTTTCCGCTGTGATAATGCTTTTAGAAATAGTTTTTGCAGTAACCCTAGCGTTCATATTTCTAGGCGAGGTTCCCAGCTTCTATACGGTTATCGGCGGATTACTAATAGGAGTTGCAATATACCTAGCTGGTAGATAGTACAAGTTAGGAACTTTTAACCTTATTTCTCGAATTCGAAGTTTTTCGGCAATCACACAATCATTAAATATTACAAAAAGTGTAGCTATTTACTGAGAATACTCTTCTAGAATTATTTCATAAAAAAGGTTGCAGAAATTGGATGAAAAAATAGTGTCAAAAATAGGTACTGTGTACAGTGTCCTTAGGGGTAAAACTGTGATGGTAGCTTTTTCTGGCGGAGTTGACAGTAGTGTCATGGTGAGCTTAGCAAAAGATGTATGTAGAAAGGTTTTGGCAATAACTGTGGACTCTCCAATCATTCCCCCCGAAGAGAAAGAAAACGCGGAGAGGGTGGCAAGAGAGTTAGAGGTAGAGCATACAGTTATCTGGTTTGACAGTTTGAATGATCCCCAATTTGTGGCGAACTCTGCTAATAGATGTTATTATTGCAAAAAGAAATTATTCCAAAATCTGAATAAAATAGCTGAGGAAAGAGGCTACGAATTAGTTGTTGAGGGAAGTAATGCCTCGGACATGCTTGTTCACCGTCCAGGGATTTTGGCCCTACGCGAGGAAGGAATTTTGTCTCCTTACATTATAGCTGGCATAACCAAGGAGGAAATAAGAATTATTGCGCGTGACAGAGGTTTAAGTGTTTCTAACCAACCTTCTATGGCTTGCTTGGCCACAAGAATACCCTATGGCGAAGTTATCACCTACGAAAAACTACGCCGAGTAGCGGAATCTGAAAGATACATAAAACAATTGGTTGGTGTAAAGGTATTAAGGGTTAGAAGTCATGGAGATCTGGCAAGAATAGAAGTTGGAAAAGAGGAGCGGGAAAAAATATTCTCAATAGAGATTCTAGACAAAATAGTGGAAAAACTGAAGGAGCTAGGTTTTAAGTACTGCACCATAGATGCAGAAGGGTATAGAACCGGAGCCATGGACGAAGTTTTAAAAGGGAAGACTACAATTCCCACTTCTAAGTGATTAGTAGCAAATTGCGAGATAAAGGATTGATCCGGATGAGTCAGTTAAGAAATATCTTGGAGAAGTTTTCTGCTGGGGAAATTTCTATTGATGAGGCAGAGAGTTTACTGAGAAGTAGCTGCATCCTAGAGATAGATGATTTTGTGAAGTTTGATTTAAGGAGGGAGCTTCGCAAGGGTGTTCCCGAAGTGGTTTTTGCTAGAGGGAAAAGTCCAGAAGATTTGATAAAAATCGTTAACAATGTACTTTCACAAAAACCATATGTTTTAATCTCTAAGGCAAATGAGGAACAAATCACCCTTCTAAAAAAAGGGATATCTGAAAATTTTAAACTAGAAATCTTTGAAAAATCGGGAACTGTCAGAGTGAGCCATAAAGGAAAGCACTTCGAAAAAACGGGCGGAAAGGTGGGAATTATTACCGCAGGCACTTCAGACATTCCCGTGGCTGAAGAAGCGAAGGTCATAGCTGAATCTATGGGTTGCGAAGTTCTAACCTCATATGATGTAGGCATCGCAGGACTGCACAGAGTATTTCCCCCTCTGAGCAAAATGATGGAGGCAGAGGTTGACTCGCTAATTGTAGTCGCGGGTATGGAGGGGACACTTCCTTCAATTGTAGCTAGTCTAGTTGACATTCCAGTCGTTGGAGTGCCTACCAGTACTGGCTACGGATTCGGAGGGAAGGGACTGGGGGCTCTCATTACTATGCTGCAATCCTGTGTAGCGGGGCTTAGCGTGGTCAATATTGACAATGGGTTCGGTGCAGGGGCTACGGCGGCTCTGATAGCAAATAGGGTGGCAAGATACAGGGCAAAGCTAAAAACCGAGGAGGGTGTGAGGAAATGAGCAGAATGGCGTTTATTGATTGCCAGGTGGCTGGGATTTCCGGTGACATGTTCTTGGGAGCATTACTGGATTTAGGTGCAGACCCCGATAGGGTGGTCAAAGCTGTAAAACTTATTCCCAAATTTCTCAGAGGTTGCAGTGGAATAGAAGTAAACATTAGTAAAACCACGAGGTGTGAGTTAAAAGCAACCCAAATTCAAATAGTGCCAAACGAAGTAGATGAACCCAGAAGTGGAAAAGAAGTTCTAGATGCTACAATCGCCTGCGCAAAAGAACTACCTATATCTCAGGAGGCCAAAGAATTTGCAATAAAAATTGTGAGAACTATCACCGATGCGGAATCTAAGATTCATGGAGAACATCAGGATTACACCCATTTACACGAAATAGGTTCTGCTGACACTCTAGCAGACGCTATAGGTTCAGCTGTGGCTTGCGATGATCTGGGTCTAATAAAGGATTGTCAATGGTTCTGTTCATCGATTGCCGTGGGAGGCGGACAAGTGGTATCTGTGCATGGAACTATGTCCGTTCCACCTCCCGCCGTATTAGAAATAGCTAAAAGCAACAATTTTCTATTGAGAGGAGGGCCCCTTAACTTTGAGTTAACTACGCCTACTGGAGCTTCAATAATTGCCAGCTTAGGCGTCGTGTTTACTAATTTTCTCCCCAGCATTCGAAACATCAGGGTAGGGTATGGTGCAGGAATGAAAAATTTTCCGACCATACCAAATGTTTTAAGAATCATTATTGGTGACAGTGAGGCTCCAAATGGGAAATCCTATAACCTTATTGAGGAAATGGTCGCAGTTCTGGAGACCAACATTGATGATGTTTCCGGAGAAATAATTGGTCAAACTGTAGATGTACTATTCGAAAAAGGAGCGAAAGATGTCAGCGTAATACCTGTTGTTACAAAAAAAGGCCGCCCCGGACAAATCATCAAAGTAATATCGAGCTTGGAGGACGCCCCCAAACTTTCAAGAATACTAATAGACGAAACCGGAAGCTTGGGGGTTCGCATAACCCCCACTCCCAGACTAGTTTTGAAACGCGAAATTAATACTGCCTGTATCAATATTGAGGGCAAATCCTACGAGTTTAAACTCAAAATCGCCAGAGATACAAGTGGCAAAGTTATCAGAATTAAGCCCGAGTTTGAAGACCTTAAAAAAATAGCAAAAGAAACAAATTTACCCTTAAGGCACATAATTGCCAAAGTTTTAAAAAAATGTTAGCAAAAAGTAAACCCCAACGAGATTCTCTCATATATTGTTAAGCAGCACCGTTGTGCTTCTCCAAATTTTTATTGAAGATTTCTCAAATGAGCCAAAAACATTTATAAGACACAAACCATTATAGACACGCGAAAAGGGAATAAAGGAGAATTGATGATTGGACAAACAAAAAGTACTTGAAGTTTTGAAAGAAGTGCAGGATCCCGAAATGCCGATGTCAATATTGGAACTTGACATGGTTAATGAGGACGACATAACAATCGAATCTGATAAAAAGATAACAGTAACTTTCAAGCCTACCTCAGCGATGTGCCCTATGGGATCAGTTATAGGTGTGCTTATTAAGAAGAAACTGAAGGACGCTTTAGGAGTAGACGCCGAAGTTAAGGTGCGCCCAGGGACACATATGAATGAAGAGATGGTTAACGATATAATAAATAGAAAGGAAAAGTATGAACAGGTACTGAAGAGATTGCAAGAAGCGGGATTATGCTAAGATAGGTGAAAAATTTTTCTCTGGGACTTGTTAAATTTTTAGCCCACTAATTTTATGTTTGCGAGTATTTCTGAATAAGAATTCGCACCTCTATTTTTTATTTGAACTAGCATTTTAATTGTGATTGGTTGAAACTTTTTTAAACTATAAGCGTAAATGTTAAGAAAATATCAAATCTAGGAGATGTCTTCATGTTTCAGGGCAATTTAAAGGGTAAGGATTTGATAACTACTCAGGAATGGAGTTTCGAGGATTTGGAGTCTGTATTAAAGCTTGCAGGGGACATGAAAAAAAATCCTAAGAATTTCTCTTCGACGCTACAGGGGAAATCCCTTATTATGCTTTTTTTTAATCCTAGCACTCGTACACGTTTGTCTTTTGAGATTGGTATGACTCAGCTAGGCGGCCATGCGGTCTACATGGATGCTGAGAAGGCTTGGATTGGAAAGGGTTCTGAATCTATAAAGGATACCGCTTCGGTTATGGCAAGGTATGGCGATGCTATTTCTATTCGTATATTTCCAAACATCACAGACTGGCAATATGGAAAGAGTAACGAGGTGGTACGTGAATTTGCAAGGTGGGCAGATATACCTGTAATTAATATGGAGTGCGACCTCTTTCATCCTTGCCAAGCTCTAGCTGACATACTAACTATTAAGGAGAAAATGGGGAATCTGAGGGGTAAAAAGTTTGTTTTAAGCTGGGCTTACCACCCTAGACCCTTGCCAGTGAGTGTTCCCAACTCTGCGCTTCTTATAGCGACGAGGTTCGGTTTGGATGTTACCCTACTGCATCCAAAGGGCTTTGAGCTGGATGAACAGATAATGAGTTGGGCTAGGAGCAATTGTGAGGCGAACGGCTGCAATTTGGAGGTTTCACATAACATGGAGGAAGCTTATCGCGACGCTGATATTGTGTACGTGAAAGCATGGGGTTCCCTCAAGTACTACGGGAAGCCCGAGGAAGAAAAAGAACTCAGAGTGAATTTTCGAAATTGGATTTGCAACGAAGACTTGATGGATCTTACCAATAAAAATTCGATTTTTATGCACTGTCTGCCCATAAGGAGAAATGTTGAGGCCACAGACGGTGTGGTTGATGGGCCGCATTCCATAATTTACGATGAAGCTGAAAACAGGCTACATGTTCAGAAGGCTATCCTTTCACTTGTGATGTAAAACTGATTTCTGCATCAGCGTTGAGAGGATCAAAAATTTTTGGGGCACCAAAATATATCTGCCGAAATAATTAAACTAAGTGTGAAAACTGCTACCTCAGAACAAGCAGCATTAGCCCTAAGCATAAGCACATCTCAAATTGCAAAGTCTCTACTGCTAGTAAATGAGTGCAAGAAGCCATTTCTAGTTATAGCACCTAGTGACAAGAAGGTTGAATGAAAAAAGTTAGCGGAGATAACCTCTTCAGAAAGGTTAGTTTTGCTGACGCGGAATTTATTGAGGAAGTTGCTGGATTCTCGATGGGAGTTTAAAACTGCTTCTATTTAGAATAAAGCTTGTTAACCTGAGAAACCCGGTGGTGCAGATTTATTCGGTTCCATCTCCCTAATAAGGCTCCAAATCGTGAAAGAAGCCCTATAAACACCCCCTTTTTGAGGCGAAACCGAACAATTCTACATCACCCGGTTTGAGAAACCCAACAGTTAACGTTAAAGAAAAACCATTAAACCCATCATTCCTCAAAAAAACCACACATACATGTCGCGCATCCGATTCTAGCTCAAGCCCGGAATGCGGAAGGCTCGAAAAAGCCCAAAAGAGGACAGGGCCACAACCGGGAACATCATCCCACCGAAAACAAGGGAGATGTGCCCGCTTCAACCGTTCCCTAGGAGAAAGCCTTCCCATGAAACCGAGGGAGGAAGACTCAAGCTATGCAAGGTTAACGCTGTGTCAGAACGGGCGTTCCTTCCTTTGGCCATATAATTGAATTAACGACTTTTATCGAACAGGGGCTTCTAAAAAGTCTATGCTAGTGGCGGGTCAGATGAATCACTTCTAGTGATAGATAAGTTTAATTAAAGTTACAAATGGCAGAGTGGTTGATGTTTGCATCTAGGACTCTCTTTTTTGGCAAAAAATGTTTCTAATTGTTTTTTCAAGGATGTCTATAGATTCCAAAAATTCCCTCTTTTCTATGTTCTCCTCGTCAGTGTGTTCCAGCGCTGGGTCTCCTGGCCCATAACTTACTATTGGTATGTTGTACCATCGCCCAATTAGATTCATGAAGCAGGTGCCTGTTTTTCTTATGTAACGTGGCTCTGTGTGTTTAACATCTATAATTGCTTTGGCTAATTCTTTCACTGGTGTAGAGTCCTTATTCGCTCTAAATCCTTCTATTTGGCTCAAAACATCATAACTTATTTGAACTCCATTTATTTCTCTAAACTCTTTAAAGATTTTTTCAACTGTTCCCAAAAGCTTCGTGGATTTAACAAGGTATGGGAAACGGACATCTATAAATAATTGGCACTCGCTGGGAATAACGTTAGGGGCCACACCACCCACTATTTGTGTGAGATTAGGAATCGTGGAAAAGAAGGGTGACTTCTCTTTAGTCTCCACACTTTCCTTAATTTTTTTCCAAAGGTCATATGCAAGTTCTATGGAGTTTTTGTAAACCCAGGAACAGGCTACATGTCCGCCTCTAGTTTTCAAATTTATTTTGAATAGTAGTCTACCCTTAGATGCCAAACATATTCTATCGTTTTTTGTCGGCTCACCAAATATTGCATAATCAGCTTTGAGGTCTTCCTCCAATAAACTCTGAATTCCCCTCAAACTGGATTCCTCCTCCACAACACCTGCAAATACCAGTGTGCCATCCACATTCAGTTCTGGAACTATGGAGCCTGCAAGTATCATAGAGGCCACGGAAGCTTTAGCATCAACGGCACCTCTACCATAAATTCTCCCGTTTTCCTCCCTAACTGGAATCTCTCCCGGAACAGTGTCAATATGAGAAGAAAAGAGAAGTGTGGGTCTTCCTTCTCCTATTTTACCAAGCACGTTTCCCACGTTGTCCTGTTTAACTTTGTAGCCCATGTTTTTAAGGCTCTCCATCAAAAAAACAGAAAATCTGTGCTCCTTTCCAGAGACGCTAGGGATTTCCAGCATCTCCAAAAGGTATTCTATGGGGTCTACCATTTTATTACAGTCCCCACTTTAAGTTCAAGCGCTGAAGATACAGGATTTTTTTCAAGACCAGAACAAATAATTACCGTTTTTATACCTAAATCAAGAGCTTCAAGGGCTGCAAAAATCTTCTTCCGCATTCCACCCTCCACTTTTTTCAGAACTTCCTCAGCTTCTTGCCTGTTAAGATTTCGGACCAACTCACCATCGATAATTAATCCTGGAACATCTGTGAGTGAGACGAAAATATCCGCGTTTACCGCCTTTGCGATGTACGCCGCGGCTCTATCCCCATCAAGGTTTACCGGCTCGTTATCTAGACTGATTCCAATGGGTGCAACTACTGGAAGATACCCGTTTTCCATGATTAATTTGAGGAGTGCTCCGTTTACTTCCCTGATTTTGCCGCTGTAATCCCCTCTCAGTACCCTTTTTTTGCCGTTCTCAATGGCAACTATCTTGTCTTTTCTTTCGGCGACTATCGTCTTTCCATCTAGCCCAGTTAGTCCTATTGCGGGAACTTGGTTTTTACGTAGGAGGGCAACTATGTTTTTGTTCACTTTGCCCGCCATGGCCATGATTGTTATATCCATTGTTTCTTTGTCTGTGAATCTACTTTTAAAGCCGCTAGGCGACCTCACAATTATCGGCTCCTTCCCCAGTTTCTTGGAGATTTGATTAATCTGAGGCCCTCCACCGTGAACAATTACTAATTTGTGTTCCTTTATCAGCTTGCTCACATCTTCTACCAGGCTCTCTGTTTCCCTATTCGCTAATGATCCTCCAATTTTAATTGTAATAATCAACGATGTTACTCTCCTTTACCATGTGCCAACATTTTTGACTACGAAAAAACGTTTTTTATAAGCAAATTTTTCTTTGCGTTTTTGGGTGTTTTTTCTTATTTGCACCTGTGTAAATAGTTTATAATTTTCTCGGCTACGTTTACCCCTGTGGCCAGCGTTATGTGTCTAAATCCGGGGGCGTGGTTTACTTCGTTCACTAGGAGCTGATTTTCATTTTCGAACATGTCGACACCTACTATTTCGCCTCTGGTTGCGGTGGTTGTTTTAAGGGCTAGGTCTTCAATTTCTGGTGTAACCTTGCATGCTTCTGCTTTGGCGCCTATGGTTGCATTGCTTCTCCAGTCTCCTGGAATCAGATAGCGATACATGGCTGCAACTACTGATTCGCCCACCACGAAGGCTCTGATGTCTCTTCCGCTTTTGATAAATTCCTGCAAGTAGTAAACCTTGTGAAAAACAGAACCCAGAACTTCTCGGGACTCTATTATGGCTTTTGCTGACTGTTCATCTTTTAAAATTGCTACCAGTCTCCCCCAGCTTCCTATTAAAGGTTTAATAATAGCAGGGTACCCCAGCTCTTCTAGGGCTTTGAGGGCTGATTCGTATGAGAAGGCAATGTAAGTTTTGGGTTGTGGTATTCCCGATCTATACAAGGTAGCAGAGGTTTTTAGTTTATTGCCGCATATTTCTTGGCACTCAGCCGAATTTATGACCTTAAAGCCCTGAGATTCAAGAACCATGGTGGAGTAAAGTCCCTTTGTATAGCTTAAAGATCTTTCCAGAAAAAGGTCGATGTCTGAAAAGGCGTTACCATCCTGTATTTTTAGGCTCATCTTTCTACAGTCTAAAGGTTTTATTTCCAAACCCTGTTTTTTTGCCTCTTCAATTATTGTCTTTTCTTCCCATGATATCTGGTTGTAAATCAGTCCTATTTTCATCGATGTAGTCACTCGCCCCAATCTTCTTCTTCTAACTGTGCAGTCTCGAAAACTACACCGCCATTGTTCTTCTCAAGCACTTCCAATTGAACCGCACAGTCGGGGCACTCCACTATTTCACCTATCATAACATTGTCTTCCACATCAAACTCAAAGAAGCATTCTGGACATTTGCCTTTCATTCCTGCTAACCTCCGATAATTTACGAGTATTTTTGGATGCGGCAAGAAAAAAGAGAAATGATATAAAAACATAATGTGTTAAAAATAACTCAACCCAAAATAACTAGTTCCGAACAGAACACTTTTAGCTGGGAATAACCTCTCTAACAAGTTTTTCCAGCTCTATGAAGGCGGATTTACATTTTTGAATTCTCTTCATAAGGCTACTTCCTTTAGATTTCAGAGCTTCCTTTCTATCCGTTAGCATTCTTTTGACTTCAACTGGTGCAGGTCCTCCAATATGATTCCTCCTCCTTAGCATTGCAAGAGGGTTAATGGCCTCCTCTATCACCTCTCCACCTAACTCAATTTTTTTACCAGTTTCCTCCCTAATCAGAGTAGTCAACAGTTCTGGATCTATTTTTTTACCGCTTTCAAGTGTTCGCTTAACATACATTCCCACTATTCTATGCGCGGAGCGAAATGATATTTTTGCTTTCTTAATTAATAAATCTACAAGTTCGGTGGCTGTGGAATAACTGTCCAAGATTACCTTTAGCATCCGTTCTTGATTGAACTTGAGTGTGCTGACTAAACCGGGCATAACTTTGAGCACGGATTTAGCGGTATCCAAACTTCTAAAAAGGGGCTCCTTGATTTCTTGTTGGTCTCTATTGTACCCTGAGGGAAGCCCCTTGAGAATGGTAAGGATCTGTATTAGACAGCCGTAAAGTCTACCAGTCCTCGCCCGAGTGAGCTCGAGCACGTCGGGATTCTTCTTCTGAGGCATCAAACTACTTCCAGTAGTGTAAGCCTCATCTAATTCAATTAGCCCCGTCTCGCCAGTTGACCACCAAATTAACTCTTCGGACAGTCTACTGAGAATTGTCATTAATAAACAAAGAATGAATACTATCTCGGATTCAACTTCACCCCTAGAGGATACCGCATCCAGTGTGTTTTCCTGAACGCGGTCAAAGCCCAATAAACTTGCGGTCAAGCTTCTATCAATAGGCCAACTGACTCCACTGATTGCTCCGGACCCAAGCGGGCACTGATTAACTCTAGCATAAACTTCCTCCAATCTGTCTACTATTCTTAGAAGTGAGTCAATGTAGGCGGCGCACCAGTGCCCGACTGTGGTCGGTTGTGCCTGGCGTGTATGCGTGTAGCCTACCATAAGTGTTTCTAAATTTTTTTCGCCTACATCAATAAAGGTGGAAATTAAGTTGAGAACCAGCTCCGAGACTTCATTTATTTGGTCTCTGAGATACATTCTAGTATCCAGCAGTACTTGGTCATTTCTTGAGCGCGCTAAGTGCATCATCCCCCCATATTCCTCACCGATTTCCTCGATTACTTTTTTTTCAATGTTCATATGTACGTCCTCTAGCTCTGGTAGGAGCTGGAATTTATTCTCCTCAATTCTCCTTTTAATATTCATTAGAGAAACGAGGATTTTTTGGAGAGTTTCCTTGTTCAGAACGCCCACCTTATATAGCATGTAGTCATGGGCGATGGTTCCCAACACGTCATAAATTGCTAACCTTTGGTCGAGGAGTATATCCTCTCCCGCGGTAAAATTTTCCACGTCTTCCCTAGACTTTTTGCTAAAACGCCCTCCCCAAAGTTTGTCGCTCATCGGATTTCCTTCTCTCACATTCACATGTATTTAACGGTTTTGCTTTGTATTCCCCCGCTTTTCGGCTTAACTACCTGAGCCATTCTGGACTGTAGCCCCCACAACTCGATGAAGCCCAGTGAAGCCAACTGGTTGAAAGTAGACTTTCTATCGTAGGTTGCGAGATTCTCATCATAGAGGGCGTAGTTGGAACTGCGGCCTACAACACTAACGTTTCCTTTAAAGAGCTTGAGCCGTACTGTGCCCGTAACCTTCCTATTCACATTATTTATGAATGCTTCCAAGTCCTCCATTAGAGGTTCGACCCAGAGACCGCTATAAACTAAGCTTGTCCACTGCTCATCCACAAGCTTCTTGAAGGCGTTTTCATGCCTAGTACAGACAAATTTCTCAAGATCCTTGTGCGCCTTCAGGAGAATCGTTGCTGCTGGACACTCGTATACTTCTCTAGACTTTAACCCCACAATTCTATCTTCCATGTGGTCAATTCTTCCAACGCCGTGTATGCACCCCAGCTCGTGGAGCTTCATAATTAAATCAACACCATTCATTCGCACGCCGTCAACAGAAACTGGGACGCCCTCTTCAAAGCCAATTTCAACGTAGCAGGGTTCATTAGGAGCCTTTTCAGGTGGGGTTGTCCAAAGGAAGACATCCGGTGGAGGCTCAACTTCTGGGTGTTCTAAAACTCCACATTCTATACTTCTACCCCACAAGTTCTCATCTATACTATATGGCGAATTTACTGTAACGGGGATGGGGATTCCATGCTCTTGGGCATATATAATTTCGTCGTCACGACTCATTCCCCACTCAACCACTGGCGCAATAATTTTCATCTCTGGTGCAAGAGTGTTAATCGTAACAGAAAAACGCACTTGATCATTTCCCTTGCCTGTACAACCGTGACTAATTGCATCAGCGCCTTCTTTCTTGGCGATTTCCACTCCCCATTTTGCAATTAATGGTCGTGATAGCGATGAACTTATGGGGTAGGCGTCCTGGTAAAGTGCATTAGCCTTAATGGCTTTCATTATGTACTCATTTACAAATTCCTCTCTAGCGTCTATGGTATAATGCTTTTTGACGCCGAGCATTTTGGCCTTTTCCTCTATTTCCCTGAAATCTTTTGCCTGCCCCACGTTAAGAGTTACTGTAATAACGTCTGTATTATACTTTTCTTGTAGCCACACAAGCATACAGGAAGTGTCTAGCCCTCCAGAGTATAGTAATACACACAAATCAACCTCGTCGGGGCGTGCTGTAAAACTAGCAACTTTTTCTTTTAACAAGCTCTAACCTCCAGTGAGAAAAGAAAGTGAACGGAAAAAAGTAATCCCCGTATAATTTCAATTTAACGTAATACTCGAAACAAATTACCTTGGAAAAAGTTCTAAAAGACACAAATCATAATTCTAAAATGTGCCGGTCAACTGATTGGCAGAATTCACTATCTCACAAATTCATGCTGAAAGTGCTGCAACTTGTTCTTCGGCTGTCACAACTTGTTTCATTTAGAATACTTCGCCCAGATATCGTTTACGCAAACATTTACCCATTTGAGGTTCAATAGGATAATATTCCTACAAGTTTTACGCTCTATAAACTGTTTCTTTTTTAGATATCCTCCCCAAGCATTCTAGGCGTGTTCAGCTGAGCCAGCCTAAAACTTGTACAATATAATTTGCGACGGTAAGCTAATTAGTCTGGTGATGCAGATTTATTCGGTTCCATCTCCCTAGTAAGGCTCCAAATCATGAAAGAAGCCCTATAAACACCCCTTTTTGAGGCGAAACCGAACAATTCTACATCACCGCTAGTTAGTCTTAACGTTACCTTTAAATTTCGAATCGCTGGAATCTTCTCTTGTCAACTTTCGTAGAGGCGTTTTTCGGCCTCTCTAATTCTTGTTTAGCGCGTCTTATTTCTGGAGGAATGGTAAATTTTAATTTTGGACTCGTTAGTACATCCAAAAGAAGGTGCTTTCAATGATTGCTGAAAAGACCGCTTTGGAATATTTGAATGATGCTAGAGAGCACGCAAAGTGCGGTGATTTTGTTGGAGCCTTCCTGAGATATATTCGAGCAGGGTGTTTTTTCAGGGAGTCCAGCGACTTGCTAAATTCTCTTGATTGTTATAATAAAGCTATGGAAGTCGCAAATGAGCACTTGGACAAAAAAGAGTATATGGCCCTAGTTTACAGTGGCTTCGCTTCCTATTATCGTGGAGTCGGCAATAATAACAAATTCGTGGAAAATTTGTCACAATCCGCAAAAATGCATATAGATGCAGCTGAAGAAAATATGGCCAAATGGCAAGATGTAGGAAGAAAATCTACTTCTTTAATCGAAACTGCCATCTCTGAATATAGTTGGGCCTCTTTTTGCAGTTTCCTCCTTGGCGACAAAGAATTAGCTAAAAATCTCGCCCTAAAAAGTTTGGATTTAGCCCAAACAAAAAGAATTAGAATTTGGAGGCGAGAATTAGCAAAAACTTGTGGAGCCCTAATTAACGGAAAATTAGGGAAGGCTCAGGCTCACTGGGTAAAGTTCCAAGAAAAGCTGTCCAATGACTACCTAGGCGAAACTGAATATTTTGAATACGTACGCATTGTTGAAAACTGCTTCAACATCGCCAAAAGCCAGAAAAATGAAAAACACATAAAACTTTAACAGTAACCTTTTATATTACCCTATGAGTAGAAAAAAATAAGTCAAAAATGTGATAATTGAATTGTTTTTTCTTCCCCCTCATTACTAAAATCAAAACAGAAAGGATAAGTGAAAAGGAAAAATAAGGAAAGTGGAAAAACAAATTAAAACTGTAAAAACAAACAGAAAACTAAAATTCGCAAATTATTTACTCCCTCAAAAAATATAAGTCTGCTAAACCTAGTAAATTTAAAGCTTTTTGGTGGGAAAGCTTTGAGTGAAAAGGATTGCGAAGCTTTGCTTAGCAAAGCAAGAAGTTATGAGTCTCAAGCTACAG
Organism: Candidatus Jordarchaeia archaeon; assembly: GCA_029856435.1. Classification (GTDB taxonomy): domain Archaea; phylum Asgardarchaeota; class Jordiarchaeia; order Jordiarchaeales; family Jordiarchaeaceae; genus Jordiarchaeum. The sequence goes on along the minus strand of JAHQXB010000170.1, from coordinate 28,157 downwards.
GTACCGTTGCAGGTCAAGAATATATTGAAAAAGCCGCAGATAAACTGAGAGAAGCAGGAGACTGCTATTTTAAACTTAAAAATTATGAAAAAGCCCTTAATTGTTACACCGAAGCTTATAAGCACCATAAAAAGATAAACTACCCTGTTTCCGCAGCGATGGATTCTGAAAAAATGGCTCTATGCTACCAGAACCTTGGAAAAAGGGTTGAATTCGAAAAACTCATGCAGGAAGCTGCTGCCACCTACTTTGACCAAGGCGAGAAAATGAGTATGGCTGGAAATCTTGTATCTGCAGCCCTCCTCTACAGTGATTCAGCTATAGCCTACAAAGCTCTTTCACATTACGACTCGTTCAAAAACTGTTTTGAGTTGGCAGCCCAAAACTACTCAGAGTACGCCGAAATATTGCTAGAAGAAAAAGATTACGGTTACGCCGCAGCAAATCTGAGCTGGGCCGCCATGTGCAGCTTTGCAATATCAAACTTTGATGACGCAGTTAAAAAAGCAGATAGAGCACTTGAACTATGCAGTAAGAATAATATTAAAGACGAAAACTATGACGTGGCCGCTTTAAGTAAAGCCATTTGCAGTAGAGACCATTCAAAGTCTACGCAGTTATTTAACAGAATTAAGGACAACCTCAGCGAATCTGAAATTAAAATTGTGAACCAATGCCTCGAAAATTTAAGGTGAACACCCTCTCTGCGAAGATTAATAAATACTGTAGGTAAAGAATTTATTGAGGAAAGTAAATATGGTGGTAAACCTTGGCGAATAAAGAAAGCGATATAAACAGAAAAATCGATTACTACTCAGAAACCGCAAACCTACTTCTAGAAGAAGAAGCTTATGACATTGCATCAGACTTCTTCACTTTAGCTGGTTTCTACAGTTTATCCATAAAAGATACTGACTCAGCCAAAAATTTTTCAGCCAAGTCCCTAGAATCATGCAAAAAAGGCAAAATACAAGATCACCATTACCTTTTCGCCTCCTCACTCAAAGAGCTATGCTCCGGCAATCTCGGTAAAGCTACCGAATACTGGAACAAAATAAAAAACAAATATACCGACGACGAAGTCCAACTTGTAGAACAAATACTAAGCAGTTACCAAGAATCAATACCCCAAGAAAAGGAGGAAGAAACTCTAGACACATTCCTAGAAATGACCCAAACTAAGGAAGAAGCACCACCACTAGATGTATTTGAAGAAATAGCTCAAGAAACCGCACAAGCAACACCTCCCACCAGCGAAGCCCCACCAGAAGAAAAATTTACGCCTCAATGGACAGAAGAGGAACAGAAGCCCCCAATAGAGAAGGAGGTAACCCCCGCGCCGAGAATAACAGGTACAGAACCAGAGGAAGAGTGGGAATTAGTTTCCCAACCATTAGAACCACCACCAATGACTCAACCCGAAAAAGAACCAGTATTCATAGAGGAAACCGAAGTAGAGACGCACACACCCTCAGCCCTCACTCCAACCACCAAACCATTGATCCCCCCCTCCACACCTCTAAAACCATTAACTCCCCCAATAACCCCACCACCCCCACAAAAAGTACCATTATCAACGCCCGTACCTGCAGTTGCACCCAAGCCAGCACCATTGGAACTCCAGCCAGCTACAATAAAGAAAGAGCCCGCGCCCCTCACCCCTCCTCCCGCAACTCGAGTCGGTGGTAAAAATATCTATGGTAGAATAAAGATAAGCGATATAGCCTGGAGAGTGAGAAAATCAGATGAGGAGCTAAGAGCAGTTCTTTCTAATCTAATAAATCAAGGAAAAATCGCCGGCTATATCCAGGGAGACGAATATATCCAAGCCCCGGACGAGGCGCTAACAATGCTTTCAGTCCCAAGTTATAAGACTCCCACCTATGCGACAGAAAAGGCAACTCAGTTTTTCACAACTTCGGAAGCTGACATCTCAGCCCAAACCAGAGAAGGCTACAAACGTTGCGGGGTCTGCGGATCAGAAATTCCAGAATGGACAAGAATATGCCCCAAGTGCGGCGCCAAACAATAACTCCAAAAAATCAAACAACACTCAAAACCCACCTAAACTCCACACACATATATAGACAGACAATCATACGCTCACGAGTTACAGACAAATGAAAACATATTCTCATGGTAAACCTCCATGCGCTTCGCGGTTCAGGATAAAGTATGAAAATATGTTTTCAAACCTCCATGCGCTTCGCGTTTTAGATAAAGGATGAAAACCTAAAGATTTTTCATAGCAAACCCCGTATACTTATGCGTCTTAGACAAAGCATAAAAAAAGTTTTTTATGGGAAATTATGAAAACCAAGTTCTCCATGGTAAACTATGGAAGTTAATCAAAATAAACTCATATAAATTTCGCTCTTTAAACAAATTGTATAAAATTTTTCCATAGCCATAATAAACATCTTAAATAAAAGTCGCCACTTTCTAATTCTATTTCAAATTTGCTTTCAAACATAAAACTCCTATTTTAACATTTTACGCAGAGAAAGTATCTTGTTTTCAAGTATTTGATACGCCCTCAAGGCATCCTTCCTATCTACTATTAACAAAGTATCCGTGTAACACGAAATAATCTGGGTAATATTCACACCATTAGTTGATAGCAGATCCGTAATATACGCAATGACACCCGGAACCTCAATAATTTGGTGGGGACTTATAATCACAATTACAGACTGGTCCTCAATCTCCAGAATTATACTTTTTTGACCAACAACCTCTACAATTTTTTCTTTGCTCTGCAAATCAGTTACAACAGTGAAGGTTTCATTTCCCTGAGTCAACTGGAGGAAACGAAAAGAGTTGAGAGACTTAAAAATTTGGTCAAAACGAACAATGAAGTTCTTCTGGTCGACTGTCAAAACCGCGACATCATTTTTAAGTTCCAAAATACTCTTAGCTATGACCTCTGTTATTTGCTCCTCTAAAAGTTTCTTTTTCGACTTCAACTCCTCCGCATAACGCATTAAAGCCATCTTAATGGAATCCACATTCACCGACTGCTTACCAACAATCTCCATCACCTGCTCCTTAATCATCTCTGCAAGAGCCGAAAAATTAATCACACCCTGCCTCAACCCGTCAACTATGGAAGGCCTACTACCCACAATTAGCCTCGCAGCCTCAGCGATTGAAATTGGTTCTTGTTTCACCTCTCGAGGCATCACTATTCCTCACAAAAATTAAGATGCATCCCTAGATTAAAACAGTCACCACTAATACATCTATCCCCACATTTTTAAAGACTATCGCCCCCAATTAAGAATTAAAAACAGCTCGAAAAAACGTCGATACAAACTGCCCGCATTCCAAAATTAATTAATGCCAGAAATTCAGTAAAACATTACAAATCCTCATTTCAAAAAGGAGCTTCTCAAAAGTTCTATTGCCCTAAGAAATTCTCCCCTTACCTGAATGTTTTCAAAATTGCAGTTTGAAACAAGTTCCTCCAAGATTTTTAACACACCGACACTCCCTGCCTTTTCTCGTATCACTCTTCCGACTTCTTCCAACAATCGCGTGTTAATTTCAACTTCACCCCCCAACATGACACACCTCCTCAACCACGTAACCAGCAGTTGCACTAACCTCTCCAAAACCTCCCTATCCAACTTATCAACTAACTCCAAATTCTTTAATAGAGCCTCAGCAGTAGCATTAAACTCCTTTAATTCTCTCTTTACAATTTCACTAAGTTCTTCTCCCTCATAAGAAGAAAAGTAATTGTCAACCACCTTGTTCAGGCAGGTTAAAGCCTCTATCAAACTACGAACCACTAACGGGTAATCTTTAATTTGAAGATAACACTCAGCCGCCGATTTGAAAAGATTATAACCTTCATCAAAAGCATTCTTCCCCTCTTCCTCCTTGGCAGCTAATGAGAAAAGCTCCCCCGCCCTACTATAATACTGAGCAACAGCAACACCCCCATCAATTTTGCTCTGGCAAAACGCGGCCCTCCTCAAATTTCGAGCCCGAGTAACCTTCTCAATTGTTTTCTCCCTCCTATCTGCAGAGAGACACTGAACTAGAGCCTTCCTATAATACAACTTATATTTTTCCTCCTCCCCCAAAAGTTCAAAATACTGAGCGGCGTTCTCGTAAAGAATCGCCGCCTGCAAATGGTTGCCACACTTAACCCAACAATCACCAGACTTAACTGCAAACTCAGCCGCAGAAGCATAATTCTTCATTCCTCCAAAAATAATACTAATCGTTTTAAAATCATTAGCAGCATCCAAAATTCTACCCACAGAATAGTTCCTCTCAGCATCCCTAATGGCATTCTCCAAATTCTTAACCTCACTCATCAAACCACCAGAAGCATGCTTTCTCAGCCTCAAACACTAACCAAACCCTAAAATTAACATGTCCCATTGTGGTCCTCTCTATTTAACTAAACCGCCAAAAAGATTGATATAATTTTTGTCTACTCCAAAGTGATGTAAAAAAGTCCAATTCTAACCCTTTTTTAAGGCTCCGAATCGAAAAAGAAGCCTCTATACGAGCCCCCTTTCGGGGACAAAATCGAGCAATTCTACATCTCCACCCCCCGAAGCCTACGTTTCATCCACAAAACTTATATATAGTCACTCAATATATTGTCATGCAATATATTCAATAGCTGATAACCTAAATCCGAACAAAAATTAAGGCAGGCTCAAAAAAATGGACGAATTCCAAAGAAAACTACAATGCTGGATACGAGAAATGAACCGAGGAATACTAGAGCTAATTGTACTAGCACTAATAAAAACCGAATCAATGCATGGAGCAGAAATCTCAAAAAGAACATACCAAATAAGCGACGGAAAAATAGAACTCAAACCAGGAACAATATACCCCCTCCTAAAACGCCTACAAGAAGAAGGATGGATAAAAAGCGAATCCCACCACCCCCAAGGAGAACGAGGACCCGAAAGACACATATACTTCCTAACCAACCAAGGTGACAAACTATTCCAAGAAATGCTAATACACTTCACACAATCCATATCCAACCTACTAACTTTCATAGATGAAGAATTCGGACTTCTAAAACGCCTGCAAACCACAATCAAAGAAACAAATAAAGAATAAAGATAACACGAGGAGGATTTATAAAAAATGCCACAACAAGAAGTGGAATTAAAAGTAGCTGAAATAGACCGACGAAGCGCTGGGAGAGGCATAGTCCGTGTAGACCCGGACGCCATGGCCAAACTACAAGTAAGCTCAGGCGACATAATAGAAATAAACGGACACAAAAGCACCGGAGCCATCGTAATGTACGGCCCTCCAGAAGACCGAAGAACCGGACTAATAAGAATGGACGGACTAGTCAGACAAAACAGCGGAAGCAGCCTAGGAGAATACGTAAAAGTCAGAAAAGCAGAAACAAAACCCGCGACCAAAGTAGTCCTAGCACCTGCAGAAGAAGGAAGCAGACTCCGAGCCAACGAAGAAGCCCTAAAAGGAACACTCCTAAACAGACCAGTAACAAAAGGTGACCTCATAAGCATCATGGGAACCATACCACGACAAAGAGAAGACGCCTTCCCCTTCTTCGGACCAGCAAGACCCTTCTCCCTCGGAGAAATAAGACTAGTAGTAACCCAAACAAACCCCACAGGGATAGTCCAAATAACCGAAACTACAAAAATAGACCTCCTACCTGAAGCAGTATCCCTAGCCAAAGCAGTACCCCTAGTAACCTACGACGACATAGGCGGCCTAGACGAAGCCATAACCAGAGTAAGAGAAATGATAGAACTACCACTAAAACACCCCGAACTATTCCAAAGACTAGGAATAGACCCCCCAAAAGGAGTATTACTCCACGGACCACCAGGATGCGGTAAGACCCTATTAGCAAAAGCAGTGGCAAATGAAAGCGACGCCTACTTCATATCACTTAACGGACCCGAGATTATGTCAAAATTCTACGGAGAGTCAGAAGCAAAAATAAGAGAAATCTTCGAAGAAGCCGAAAAAAATGCACCTGCCATCATATTCATAGACGAGCTGGACTCCATAGCACCAAAACGCGAAGAAGTAACAGGAGAGGTGGAGAGAAGAGTAGTAGCCCAACTACTAGCACTAATGGACGGACTAAAAGGCAGGGGAAGAGTCATAGTAATAGGAGCCACAAACAGACCCAACAGCCTGGACCCAGCACTAAGAAGACCTGGAAGATTCGACAGAGAAATAGAAATAGGAATACCAGACAGAAAAGGCAGAAAAGAAATACTTCAAGTACATACCAGAGCCATGCCCCTCGCAGAAAACGTAAACCTAGACGAACTCGCAGACCGCACACACGGATTCGTAGGAGCAGACCTAGCAGCACTAGCACGAGAAGCCGCCATGCACAGACTAAGAACAGTACTACCCGAAATAAACCTCGAAGAAGAAACCATACCCCAAGAAACCTTAGACAAACTCATAGTAGACCAAAACGACTTCGAAGAAGCACTAAAAATGGTACACCCCTCATCCCTAAGAGAAGTAATGCTCGAAATCCCCACAGTAAAATGGGAACAAATAGGAGGACTAGAAAACATAAAACAAGAACTAAAAGAAGCAATAGAATGGCCACTCAAATACCCCGAAACATTCAAAAAAGTAGGAATAAGACCACCAAAAGGAGTGCTACTTCACGGACCACCCGGATGTGGAAAGACACTTTTAGCAAAAGCCGTAGCCACAGAGTCACAAGCAAACTTTATATCAATAAAAGGACCTGAGGTATATAGCAAGTGGGTTGGTGAGTCTGAGAAGGCTATTCGTGAGGTGTTTAGGAAGGCTCGTAGTGCGGCGCCGGCGATTATTTATTTTGATGAGTTGGATTCTTTGGCTCCTCGTCGTGGTACTTGGGAGGGTACTCGTGTTTATGAGAGTGTTTTGAACCAGATTTTGGTGGAGATGGATGGTATTGAGGATCTTAAGGGTGTTGTTTGTGTGGCTTCGACGAATCGTCCCGACCTCGTGGATCCTGCTCTTCTGCGCCCTGGCAGGTTTGACCGCTTAATTTTGGTACCTGCTCCGGATCGTGCTAGTCGTTTGAGGATTCTTGAGATTTATACTGTGGAGCGGGGTATGCCTTTGGCGAAGGATGTCAAGTTGGAGAAGCTTGCTGACAGGACTGAGGGTTTCAGTGGTGCGGATTTGGAGAATTTGTGCCGTGATGCGGGTATGGCTGCGATTCGTGAGAGGGGCAGGGATGTTAAGGAGGTCAGCATGAAGCACTTTGAGGAAGCATTTACTCGAGTTACTGCGAGTATTACTCCTGAGATGATTAAGCAGTATGAGGAGATCCAGCAGAAGCTGATGGGTAAGCGGGAGAAGCTCAGCTTGAGCTATCTTGTTTAAGGGTGGATTCCTTCTTTTTTATTCCTTTTTTTGGCCTACTTTTCTTTTTTAAATACTAGGTTCGGGAGTGGGAAGTGAGTTTGTTTTTTTCTTTTTATGTTATGTTTTGTTTTTGGGCTCTGTTTCTCCAGTATTGGCCGTATGCTATTAGGACTGCGGTTGTGGCTAGGCAGGCTGTTACGATTATTAGTGATAGGAATACGTCGTAGTCGCTGTATTGTCTGAATAGGTTGTGGACTGCTATCCAGGCGTAGGTGAATGTTATTGCTGCTGTGCTGGCGAAGGATATTGCGCCTTTTAGTAGTTGGTTTCCGTAGTGTTCTATGTATTCGTTGAATGTTTTTTTGAGTTCTTCTGTTTTTTGGTTTTCTTTGGTTTTTTTGAGTTCTTTTTCGGTTTTTTCGTAGTTGCTTTTTATCCATTTTAGTGTGTAGTATGTTATTGTTATTCCTAGGGCGGTTAGGGTGAAGCCGATTATCAGGAATACTCTTAGATAGTCGGGGAAGGGTGGGGAAAGGGGTTTGTAGATTATTCTGGCCAGTATTCCTGTAGAGATGCTTATGATTCCTAGGCATACTACGAGTGTGCCCCATAGTTCCAGTTTTTTTCCTAGTCCCATGAATTCATGTTTTGCAACTAGTTCATTCATCAATTTTTTCACCTTGCTTTTTCTAGTGGTGTTGAGGGATTCTTTTTGACTTTGAGCCATACAAACTTTAAAGCTTTTTGGGTTGATTCTTGTTGATGATGCTTGTGGTTTCCGCTTTTTTGGGCTTTTGTATTTTTTTGGTTTTATGTTTCTTTTAGTTTAACTTTTTTTGGGAGTAATTGGTGTTTTCCTATTTTAGGGGGGGTTGCTATTGGTGAATGAAACTGTTTTGCTGTGGTGGTTGCGTTTTTGAATAATTTTAAATATACGTCTATCCTCTTGTTTATTGTAGCTCTGGTAGATGGATTCTCCTTTGTCCTCTCTCAGAGTTTACAAAATAAAATTAGGAATATAGTAGGGTTAAGGAATTGAATGAAAGCGGTAATGTTAAGGTCGGAGTTCGCGGAGTATATCTGGCGCAGACTAGTTATGGAAAGTCTCCGGTTGTAGTTTTGTCTGATGGTAAGGGCAGACTGCTTCTAATTTTTATTGGTGCATATGAGGCGGCGAGTATACAAATGGCTTTAAATGATACTAAGCCGGAACGTCCGGGAACTCACGACCTGTTGGTTAACGTGTTATCCGAAATGTCTACCGAAGTTGAACGGGTAGCAATAATTGATATACAGAAAGGTGTCTACATAGGGCGCCTTTATGTTAAATCTAATGGGAACCATAGGGTTTTGGATGCGAGGCCCAGTGATTGTATAGCAATAGCTCTTCGAACCAAGTCGCCGATATTCGTAAAGGAAGAAGTTATGGGGCGTTGCTCAGTTACAGAAGAATATTTCTCCAAGTACTCGGATAGTATGGAGGACATAGAGTTAGGCTAAAAGGTGTCACCATTTTACCGCCTCTAAATTCTGGATCTTCCCCCCAAAAATTTCAATGCATGAGATTGTTGATACATTTTGATTCGAATAACGTTTTTTCCTTTGATGTTGATTGCTAGTTTGGTTTGTTTTTGCTGAATGTTTGTGGGGATTTGGGCATTAGACTAGGAGTTTGACCTCTTTTCCTCTAATTTTGATTATCTTGTACCTTTTGAGGGCGTTTATGGTGGTGGTGTAGCTTTTGATCAGGCCGAGTGAAGTTTCTGTTACGAAATCTATTTCTTCTATCATTTTGCCTGCGACCCAGTCTCGCATCTCAAATTTGTCGCAACTGTTATGGTCCAGCAGATAGTTGATTATGTAGATTAGTGTGGGGAATTTTACTCTGATGCCATGTTCAAAGTCTTTGTGGAAGTCCTCTAATCTTCTTTTCAATTTGGGATCTTTAGCTCTGCTGTAGACTTCTTTGAATCTTTCACTGAATTTTGTGCCGTAAAACTCCGCGAGCCGGGTATATTCTTCCATAGGTTTATAGAACTCCTGTATATAAATATAAATAATACTATGGATTTTTATGCTGTTATTCAAACTCTTTTTACTAAATCTGAATTTTTATAACTTTTTAATTTTAATCGCTTTTTGACAGCATATTAACAATTTTAGCTACGTGATAGATGTTTTTGGCTTGAAGTGTATATTCGTTGTATAATTCTTATTTATTGGCTAGAAGTGAGGTGAGCGGTTCCCTTTTTTCTAAATTCTATACCTAGTAGGGGAGTTAAGTTGTGTATTTGTGGATAACTACAATAAAAGAAAATTGAATCTTTTTAGATGTACCTTGAACCTACATACCGATAAGCAGCAACAAGACTGTTCAAAAAATATGTGGCCTTGTAAATTTACATACACAAAAGATAAGCAGTTTCCTTGGTCTTCCATCGTGGGGATAGTGTTTGTTCGTAAATTTTTGTCACATTCTACGCCTTATTAAGAGGAATTTTCCCCTTGTCCTATACGCCAAATGAAGTTTAAACCAAGACATTTTTACACGTCACGAATCCGCCCACGATGAGTGGCGCTGGTTTGGCAGCACCAAAAATGGAGACCTTGTTGTAAGTATGTAGTTTGTTGACATGGTATGTGTGCAGGGTTAGCCAGTCTTACCATTTTTTAGGCCTATTTGGAAGGAAGCCCTGTTAAGCCTCCTTTTTTTGAGAAGAATCAAACGATTGACTCATAGAAGAGAAGCTACATACTTAAGACGGGGTCCCCCAAAAATGTACCAGAAAGTTTATATCATCCAATGCTTTAGGAAAACTGCAGAAGCCAACGCTTCTATTGTTGGACATATTACATTTTAATGTCTCAGAAATACGTTCTTGTTTGAGGTGCAGTACGGTGGCTGGAGCTGACCGTTTCCACACTTACTAAGAGTCTTCAATTTTTGGCATTTGTTTTTAGTCCTTCCAGCCACTTATATAATGCGTCTTTTGGAGGTTTAAAAGGTGAGTAAGAACCTTTCTTTTAAGCTTAAAACTCCTAAGGGAACTCAAGATTACTACTTCGATTACATGGAAAAAAGAAGTTATATTGAGAATAAAATGCGTACAAATTTTGAGCTTTGGGGCTTTAAAGAGATTCGAACACCCACCTTTGAATACTTTGATTCGCTTGCTACAGGCACTGGTCAAGAACTACAGGAGAGCATGTTTCGTTTCAAGGATAAGGGTGGACGCCAGTTAGCTTTGAGGGCGGAAATGACCAGCCCCATTGCGCGTGTAGTAGCCACTCAGCTTAGAAATCACCCTATTCCGATGCGAATGTATTATTTGGCTCCCATGTTCCGTTATGAGGAGCCTCAGTCCGGGCGCCAGAGAGAGTTTTGGCATGCGGGCATTGAGCTTTATGGAAGCAGTTTACCAGATGCCGATGCGGAGGTGATTGCCGTATTTATCACCACTCTAAGTGGAATCGGACTGAAGGGGCTTGTGGTGGAATTGGGTCATGTGGGACTCTTTAAATCTATAGTTAAAGAGGCAGGCCTTTCTCTGGAGGAGGCGGCCGCCATTCGAAGATCAATAGATAAGAAGGACGAGGAGGGTTTAGAGACAGCACTTAAAGAGGTTGATGTGAGCTCCAGTATGAAGGATGTTTTTCGGATGCTTCCAAACCTCAGGGGAGATGTCAGAGTAACAAAAAAGATTCTTGATAGGGTTGAAAACGAAGAGGTGAAAGCCTGTATACAAAATATATCTGATATTGTTAAAATTCTGAAGCTATACGATTTGGATTCGTATATTATGGTGGATTTGGGCATAGTGCGGGGAATTGATTATTACACGGGTGCAGTTTTTGAGGGATTCGTTCAAAGCCTAGGAATAGCGGTGGGGGGCGGTGGACGCTATGATGACTTAGTAGCACAGTTCGGCGGGGGGTCATTTCCCGCAACTGGATTCGCCATCGGTGTAGACCGCTGCCACCTAGCCTTGGAAAGGCAGGGATTTAACTTTCCACTAAAAAAGAAGCCACAGATACTCGTACTCTATATAGATAAGGAACTGAAGGGAGAGGCGATAAGAATTTCAAAGAGTTTGAGAGAGAATGGATTGTCCACAGAACTGGATATTTTGGAAAGGAAGCTGAGTAAAGGATTAGAACGGGCAAATAAGATGGGAATACCATACGTAGTCATAGTGGGTAAAAAGGAATTCGAACAGGGAGAAGTAGTGGTCAGAAATATGGAGAAGGAGATGCAAGAATTAGTAAAAATTGGAAATCTAATTAGTTACCTGCAAGGAGTAAAATAATTCACCAAAAATTTAACAGATATTCGGTTGAATGTTACTTGCTTTAGAATCTTAGGTTTTTGATGTGAAGAGTACCAAATTTTGGAGTGTATGGAATGGTAAAAATTAGAGGTTTGAGTTCACTGACTAACGAGGAAAAGCAGGCTATAGTATACCGTTACAATTTGGAGTTGGAAAAAATACTTCCAGCAGTGCAAAGCATAGTGGATGACGTGAAGCAAAGAAGAGACGAAGCCGTAATTGACTATACCTTTAATTTTGACAAGGTATTTATCTCTAAAGATAAGCTCAGAGTTTCAGAGGAAGAGATTAACTCCGCTTACAAAAATGTGCCCCCGAAATTGCTTAAAGCCATTAACAGATCTATGGTTAACATTCGAAAATTTCATGAGAGACAGATAAATGAATTTTCCTGCAATACTCAATCTGGAGTTAATGTTTCTCAGATAATTAGACCTTTGGAAAGGGTGGGGATTTATGTACCTGGAGGTAGGGCGGCCTACCCGTCAACAGTTTTAATGACCGCAGTTCCCGCCAAATTGGTGGGCGTAGAACAAATAATTGTTTGTACACCGCCCCAGGAGAATGGAACCATTAACTCTGCAATACTTGTAGCATGTAGTGAGGCGGAAGTTACAGAGATCTATAAAGTTGGAGGAGCCCAAGCAATAGCTGCAATGGCTTATGGAACTGAAGTGATTCCAAAAGTTGAAGCAATATTCGGACCCGGCAACATTTACGTGACGGCAGCAAAATTTTTAGTTAGTAGACACGTTAGGATAGACCTTCCCGCGGGCCCCAGTGAACTGCTCATAATATCTGATGACACTGGAGACCCTAACTTTATAGCGGCGGATATGCTCTCACAGGCGGAACACGACCCCCAAGCCAAAGTGATACTTCTCACCACCTCAGAGGTACTAGCTCACAAAGTTGAGAGTTCCATAAATAGATTCTTGGAACTTCTTCCACGTAAGGAAATACTTTTGGAATCCTTGGAGAACCTATGGATACTTGTTACACGGGATTTGGACGAAGCGGTGGAATTTTCAAACAATTATGCTCCAGAACACTTGGAAATTCATGTTAAATCTCCCAAATCTCTTTTAAAAAAAGTGAAAAATGCGGGAGCAATATTTCTGGGGTCTTACTCTCCAGTAGCAGTGGGTGATTACTCCGCGGGCTCAAACCATGTTCTACCCACAGGAGGATACGCCAAGGCTTACTCGGGTCTGTCCTCATATAACTTTGTGAAGACCATCAGTGTTATTGAATGCTCTCATGCTGGCCTTAAGGGATTGGCCGAAACTGTGGTTACTCTAGCTGAATTTGAGGGCTTATACGCTCACGCAGAATCGATTAAAGCGAGGTTTAAGAGTGAAAAATGAAAAACTAATACGCCAAATAGTATTGGGCTTTAAACCATATCAGGGAGAGATCTCTCCCGAAGAGTTGGCAAAGCAACTCGGTGTTTCCAAAGAAGACATACTACCACTCCACGCCAACGAAAACCTCTTCATAGAAAAGGAGTGGATACTGGAAAAAATTAGAGAGGCGATCTCCACACTGGACCTTCGATCATATCCCGACCCAGAAACCGTTGAAACCAGAGAGGCGATAGCAGAACATTTTGCTTTAGAAAGCTCTGAAATCGTTTTGGGTAACGGCTCAGACGAAGTTTTAGACATTCTAACCAAAGTCTTCATCGAGCCAGGAAACGAAACCATTATACTGGAACCCACCTTCGGTATATACCGCTTCTTCACATTACTGCTAAATGGAAAACCCCAGACAGTTCTTCTAAACGAGGACTTCTCACCCAACGTGGAGGCTGTACTTAAATCGGTAACACCTAGGACAAGAATCATATTTCTCTGTTCCCCCAACAATCCCACAGGAAACCAATACCCCAAAGAAGGCATTAAACGTATCATAGAGGAAAGCGGCTGTATTGTGGCAGTTGACGAGGCCTACGCTGACTTCGCAGATTACACGCTGCTTAAATGGATTAATGACTATGAGAACCTGATAGTTCTGAGATCCTTTTCTAAATCGTTTGGAATAGCTGGACTAAGAATAGGGTTCGCCGCCACCAATTCTGAACTAGCAGACATCATAAGAAAAACTGTGGTTCCCTACAACGTTAATAAACTGGCCCAGAAAATGGTGGTCGTGCTAATTGACTCTTGGGACTATTTATACAAAAAAATATTGGAAGTAAAGGAGGAACGGGAATTTCTATACAACCAGTTAAATAAGAATGAAAACTTGAAAGCCTATCCTTCACAGGCTAATTTCCTACTTTTGAGGGTTGTCAAACCGCACTATACTGCCAAATCCTTACAGAACAAACTTTTAAGTAAAGGAATCCTAGTTAGGGACCGGAGCGATCTTCCATTACTTAACAACTGCCTGAGAATAACATTAGGGCCAAGAAAAATAAATCAAAGGCTACTAGACTCTATTAAAGAAGCATTCAGTGAGGAGCCATGAAAAATTATTTCGAACTCCAATTGCCCACTGGCGATAAAGGATACGTGAAAAAATCCTCAGCTGATCTCTTGGAACATTTAAGATGTCTGATATTTGACTGTGACGGGGTTCTGATAGATGTCTCAGACTCCTTCATAACGGCGATAATCAAAACTACAAAATGGTACCTCACAGAAATCCTGAAGTTGGGCCCTATTACGGGTGATTTTATCACCTCTGAGGAAATAAGCCTCTTTAAAAACTCGGGAGGCTTCAACAATGATTGGCATCTAACTTATGGTGTCATCCTATACTTCGTAACCCTCCTTCTAATAAACATTAAAAATCACAAAAATAAACTCTTAGCATTAGTGGAGGGGAACGGGAACCTAGAGTCCAAGTTGCACAAACTGGAAGAGTTTGGAAACCTGTGTAAATCGGCTGGCTTCAACTCCATAAGGCTAGCTTCCAGCCGCTTTGGCGACTGGAGTCTTAAGAACTATGTGGATTCACTGGATGAGAGTGGTTTACCCTCAGCTGAAGAAAACGCAAAAAATAAGCTAGCTGAAAGCCTAGGGATAACTTTTGATCAAGCGTCAAAAATTTTAGAGAATTTATGTCTTTATCAAGAATCAATCTACGACCTCAATATAATTAAGAGATACTTTGAGGAAATATATTCGGGAAGCGAAGTATTCAAGAATGTCTATGGAACCAACCCCATATTCTATAAGGGAACCGGCCTTATAGAGAACGAAAAGCTCATACTAGAGGAGCAAGTTCTTAAAACCTTGATTTCGAAGCTGGGCTTCTCTAGGTTCGGCATTGCATCCAGCCGCCAGCGCAGCCAAACACTCCCCATACTTCAAAGACTTAAAAACTATGAAAACTATTTTGACCTAGATTCCTCTGTTTTCCTTGAGGACATAACTTTGGCTGAAAAAAATCTTCGAAGCAAAGGCATAGAAATAAGTCTAGAAAAACCCAACCCTTACTCACTGTTAACGGTAGCAGACAGGATAAAACCTCCAAAAAGGATATTTGGCTATGTTGGAGACACTGTTTCCGACATAATAGCAGCAAAAAAAGCACAGAAACAAGGCACATATTCTGTTTTAAGCATAGGGGTCTTGTATGCAACAGCCGATAGGGAATCGCTATTTAAAAAATTCATTTCACTGGATGCCGACATTATATTACCCTCCCCAAATGATTTATCACCTCTCTTTACCAACTTGGAGGTGATGAAAAATTAGAACCGCTAAGGTGAAAAGAGAGACTCTGGAAACCAGAGTGGAAGTTGAAGTAAATCTTGATGGAACCGGAAAAGGAAACATACAAACAGGCATAAAATTCCTTGAACATCAACTACAAACACTTTCAAAACACTCCCTCATAGATCTTAGCATAGAGGCACAGGGAGACCTAAGCCACCACATAATCGAGGACGTCGCCCTAACTATGGGAGAAGCCCTAAATAGGGCTCTGGGGAAAAAGAAGGGAATCTTCCGATTCGGATGGGCAATCACCCCAATGGATGACTCTCTGGTGCTGGTCTCAATAGATCTTGGTGGAAGAAGCTACGTGAACCTAGACATAAATCTAAAAGAAGTTACTATCGAAGATGTAGAAGCCGAGGACATTGAACACTTTCTATTTTCACTTGCACAATCAGCGAATATGAATCTACACATCAAAGTATTATATGGGAACAACAATCACCACAAGGTGGAAGCAGTGTTCAAAGCTTTGGCCCTATCCCTAAGACAAGCCGTTAGTATAGACCCTAGGAGAGGAGAAGAAGAGGTACCAAGTGCAAAGGGGACCCTCTAATGCTCATCGGCATCATTGACTATGGAATGGGAAACTTGAGGAGTTTGGAAAATGCTTTGCGTATGGTGGGAGCTAACTGCGTCGTCTCTAGTAGGGAAAAGGAGTTAGCCAATTCAGACGCCTTAGCCCTTCCCGGAGTGGGAGCCTTTCGAGATGCAATAAAAAACTTGAAGCCGCTTACCAATTTTATTCTTAAATACGTTAAGAGGGGCAAACCCCTACTAGGAATATGTCTGGGAATGCAACTATTATTCAGCGAGAGCACCGAAGACGGATCATACCAAGGGCTAAACATAGTTAAGGGAAGAGTAGTCAAACTTCCACCCAATGTCAAAATCCCACATATAGGCTGGAACACACTGCTTCTGGAGAAAAAAGGCTCATCTCTCATAGAAGGTATACCTGATAATTCATATGTCTATTTTGTTCACTCCTACTATGCCATACCAGAAGATTCAAAGGTGACTGTGGCTTGGACTGATTATGGAGTTAGGTTCCCCTCAATAATCCAGTATGGAAATGTTTACGCGACACAGTTTCACCCAGAAAAATCGGGAGAAGTGGGAATCAAATTGCTTAAAAACTTTGTTAAACTGTGTGAGGAGTAAAAATGTTGGTCATGCCCTCAGTGGACATTCTGGGGGGGCGATGCGTTCGACTAACTAAGGGCGCCCCAGAAACCGCAAAGGTGTACTATGAAAATCCCATAGATGCAGCTCTAAGATGGGAGAGGGAGGGCGCAGAAGCAATCCATGTAATAGACTTGGACGCGGCCCTAGGTCGTGGAGACAATCTTAGCGTTGTAATCAGCTTAAT
This sequence comes from Candidatus Jordarchaeia archaeon, assembly GCA_029856435.1. Taxonomy (GTDB): domain Archaea; phylum Asgardarchaeota; class Jordiarchaeia; order Jordiarchaeales; family Jordiarchaeaceae; genus Jordiarchaeum. The sequence continues at coordinate 11,379 of JAHQXB010000170.1, read as the reverse complement.
TAAAACCCTCTCCGCAAAGGTGCAGGTAGGTGGAGGAATAAGGAATATCGAAAAAGCACTAAACCTTTATTCGCAGGGTGCGGAAAGAATAATTTTAGGTTCCGAAGCCATTAAAAATCCCAAAATTGTTAGTGAACTTGCTGAAAGAATAGGTTCAAAACATGTTATGGTTTCTTTGGACTACAAAGGAGAAAAAGTTGCTGTTGAGGGCTGGAAAAAGGTTACACAGGACAACCTGTTCCAAACTGCAGTAAAAATGGAGACATTGGGGACTGGCTGGATACTATCCACTTCTATTGTGCGAGACGGAACTTTTAAGGGAGTTGATTTAAAAACTATGCAAAAGCTGGTTAAATCCGTAAAAATTAGGGTGGTAGCTTCGGGTGGGATTCGAAGCCTTGATGATATTCTGAATCTCAAAAAGATTGGTGTTAGTGGAGTGGTTATAGGTAAAGCTTTATTTGAAGGAAGCATAGACTTGAAGGAAGCAATTAGTATGGGGGTCTAAAAAATGCTTGCAAAAAGAATAATTCCCTGCTTAGATATGACTGGAGGCAGAGTAGTTAAGGGTGTAAAATTCAAAAACTTGAGGGATGCAGGAGACCCCCCCGAGCTGGGTGAATTGTACAGCAGGCAAGGGGCCGACGAACTTGTATTCTTGGACGTGACAGCATCAAGCGATAAACGCGAAATTTTGATAGATGTGGTTAAGAGGACGGCGGACAGAGTATTTATACCCTTTACAGTAGGCGGTGGAATAAGAAGCACAGAGGATATCCGACAAATACTCTGTGCTGGGGCGGACAAAGTGGCTATAAACACCTCAGCGGTGGAGAAACCAGAACTAATACGTATGGCCGCCCAGAAGTTTGGCAGTCAGTGTATTGTTTGCGCCATAGACGCGAAAAGAGTTTACGAAGAGGCACCTGACAAAATTGTAGTGGAAACACCGCAGGGAAGATGCTGGTGGGAAGTGTACACTTATGGAGGCCGAAAACCCACCGGAATAGACGCTATCAAGTGGGCGATGCAAGTGGAGAAGAAGGGTGCCGGAGAGATTCTCCTCACAAGTATGGACTGCGACGGCACAAAAACGGGATACGATATAATTCTCACAAGAGCGGTATGTGAAAAAGTGAATATACCCGTAATAGCTTCTGGAGGAGCTGGCAATCTAGAGCATATCTATGAAGTTCTAACCGAGGGGAAAGCTGATGCAGCTCTGGCTGCCTCCATTTTTCACTATGGAGTCTACTCCATAGGGGAAGTAAAGAAATATCTTGCAGAAAGAAATGTACTGGTAAGACTGTGAGGAAAAAAAGTTGAACTCATTTAATCTTGAAGACATAGACGCTCTATTATCCAAACTTGATTTTAGTAAGATGAATGGCATAGTTCCCGCTATAGTTCAGGATATCGAGACAAATACTGTACTCATGATGGGCTTTATGAACAAAGAAGCCCTAATAAAAACTCTATCCACAGGATACATGCACTATTTCAGCCGAACAAAAAATAGAATATGGATGAAAGGGGAGGAGTCAAAACACTATCAAATAGTAAAGGAAGCCTATTATGATTGTGACGGTGACGCACTACTCTTTAGGGTGGAACAGGTTAAGGCTTGTTGCCACGAAGGCTACTTTTCATGCTTCCACAATATTGTTGGAAGCGAAAAGATTTCGGAAGAAAAAATCTTTGAACCCGAAGAGGTATACGGAAAGTCAAAGATACTTGAAAAAGTTTTCAACATAATAAAACAACGAATAGAAAAGCCCACCGTTGACTCCTATGTGGCAAAAATAGTACAGGAGGGTGAAGCAAAAATACTTAACAAAATAAGCGAAGAATCCGGCGAACTCGCAGAAGCCGCAAAAAACAATAACGAAAAAGAAGTAATACATGAAGCTACAGATCTGCTCTTCCACATAATGATTCTACTTGCATACAAAAATATTAACTTAGATAAAATATTTACAGAACTCGAACTCCGCCACAAAGAAAAAAACCACTAAAGGGCAGTAAAAAACTTTTTACCAGCTTCCTGAAGGCTTATCAGAAATCCTACCTTACCCTCCTCTCTTTGTTGATGTTTTCGATTTGTCCGGGAATCTCCTCAAGTGAACTTATAACCCTCATTCCCTTTATCTCCTTGTAGGGCCTCTTGATTATCAAAGCACTGCATCCCACTTTTTCAGCGCAATACACATCGTTCCTTCTGTCTCCAATCACCAAAACTTCATTGCACTGGAAATTTAAAAAGTCTACGGCGAGCTTTATCTGCTCCTGGCGAGAAAAAGAATCCTCTCTAGTAAAGATAGCCTTAAAGAAATCCTTTACGCCCAATATGTCCAACACTTTGTACGCTGGGATCCTCCCCTGTAGAGTAACAAGCACAAGGTCATATTTCTCCTTCAAACTCTCAAGAACCTTTCTCGACTCTGGGAAAATTACCATAGACTTATCTATGGCTTCTAATTCCACCTTGTCCAGAGCGTCCATAGCCCTTCTGTAGCGTTCATAATCCTCCAAAGCCAATTTTTCACAGGTGCCAAAAATTTTTTGAGCTTCAATTCTAGCCTCAAACACTTCCTTCAGTCTTTCCTGTAAAACATCCATATCTAGGTTCAAACCCACTAGAACTCCATCTAAATCAAAAACAATTCCCTTAATCATCACCAATACTTCCAAAATACGTTAACAGAATCTTAGTCAAAATTGATACAACTGTAATAATATTTACGTCTACATACAAAGACACAGTGGAGATTCTTGCATATATGTAGGATTGACATTTTCTAAAAAGGAATAATATTAGTATATTAATTTTGCGAAAAACCAGTCAGATAAACAAGAGTAGGTCTAGGAAAAATAGTTAACCGCCTATTAATGCTAGAAAAATGAACTGTAAAAGTGGTTGTGAAAAGAAGCACATAATACTAAAAAATTTGGTGGTTCTATCAAAGGAGGGGCCTAACATTGAAATTTTCAAAATTAGCTAAGTTCAGTACAACAACTATTATTTAAAAAATAATTCATTATATTGTTTTATTTTTATAAATAATTTTATTCTTTTATGCTTTTTTTATATAAATGTGTAAAAATTGGCGCCTTAAAAAATAGTTTTACACATTTTAGTGCATCAGAAAAACGTATAAATAAGTAAGTGTGGTAATTAAACGGACATTTAAAATGAACATTAAAAAGTAACACCAACGCAAGAAAGGTGGAAAAGGTGTCATTTTGTCCCAACGATGGAACATTACTAATGCCCAAAAAGGAAGAAGGAAAAAGCACACTCATATGCAGAAAATGTGGCTACAAAACAGACGCAGCCGACACAAAAAAATATCGCCTAGTGGTCAAAATACCCCACACACCAAAAGACAAGACAATAGTAGTCGAGGGTGGAGAAGCAAAAAAATATGAAATAGACGAAGACGAACGAGAGGAACTAAAGAGACAAGCACTAGAATACTACGCAGAAGAAGGAGAAACTTAAGCCAACCCTCGCCATCAACAAGAAACAACAGCGAAGCCCACGGTTCACCCGACTTGCTAGAGACGACAAAAACTCTTAACCTACACCTTCAACTAAATTTTGGGGAAAGCGACTAAAAACTAGTTGATTGAACAATCCTAAAACTACCAATACCCGTGTTATTACCCGACTCGCAAGATGTAAGCCCTTCGAGTGGTTATATGATGTTTGTTCTATTTTAATCCCCAAAAAATAATTTTTTAATACCTAATTTAAAGTTCAAAGGAGAGGAGAAGCCGATTTCTCAGTTTTGGAGATGTGCTTGCTGTGGTTGGTATCTTTGTTTCTCCTATCCCTTAATTGGTTGAACCTTGTGGCTCCTGTTTCTAATCGTGTATTTTTGCTAGTCTTTGGTGAGGGTTTCTAGTCCGTTGTGGTTGCAAAGAAGATTCTACTCACAAATGGAGGCATAAAAACTATATGTTTAGGCAGCACTCCTGTTTGTAGGGATCTGTTTTTGTGGCTGGCTTGAGAGAAACCATTTTCCCATCTTTTTTAACACCTTGTGTAGAAAAATGGAGGTAGGAAGGGATGCAGAGGCAGGCTAAGGCAAGGTCAAACCACAAAAATTCAGCCCCCCGGAGTGTTGTTTAAACATATGGATAAAAAGGCAGACTATAACTTGACAATGTTAAATTTGAGCCGATTCCCATTTTAGTACTATTAATTAAGAGCCGCGGGAAAAGCGTTTTTCCTCACCTAAAAGATAAAAAACAGTAAGAAACAAGCAGCAACGAACCAAATTTAACATTGTCAAGATAATATAACTCTCAAAAAACTTATTAGTTTAAAACTGGAAGTCGGGAGCTTGTATGTTTAGATAAACTTTTTAAAATTACTGAAATACTGAATCTCAGCTAGCTCCCTATCTACTGGATGGATGATGGTGAAGGAAAAAAATAGTGGGATTGCAAATAAGAAGAGTTCCAATTCTGAAGACGACGCTTCAAAGAAAGAGACTGAAACTTTCGAATTCGAGGAGGACTATTCGCCTAAAAGAGGTTTAACTTTCATTTTTGCGTCTGCTGGCTTTAGCCTTTTTTTGTTAGCGGTGCTTTCAGGCTTGAGGCCTTATATAATTTCAAGAATTGCGGGAGTTGATTATTCACAGGTTACACTCTATGGCTATTATCATAATTTCGATTTGGTTTACGCAGTGGTTACTACTATTGTATCTGGGACCGTAGCGGCGTTAGTATATTTCTCATGGAGTGGCGAAAAAAAATGGTTACCCGACTGCCCACTAATAGGGCTGAGTGTTTCAATTTTCAGTCTATTCTTGCAGAATGAGGCTATAAGAATAGGATACACGTTTGACTGGGCAGGTATCCTAGCCCTATTAGCTTTAGGCACATTATCTGGTTTCTTGGGATTAACTGTTTTAAACCGGCGCTCAAAAAAATGATTGAGCTTCTTTAAAACACCTTGTCACATAAACGTTGAAACTAGGAAATTGGAGTTGTGATGCGCAGTGACCCAATTCACAATATGTGAATTCTTGTCGGCTTACTTTTTGGGATAGAGAATTACTTTATTAGTTTTTCTTGCCATGAAAAGCTCAAAGGCGGTGTTCACCTCATCTAATCCGAATTCATGGGTGATTAGTGGCTCCAACTTGATTCTTCCTGACTCCACAAGATTTACGAAATACTCCGCCTCGGTAGGAACGTGGGCAAATGTTCCAATAATGGAAATCTCCCTATACATTACCGCAAGAGACCAAAGCTCATATTTCTTAGAGTGTGTCCCTACCAGTAAAAGTTTTCCTCCCTTACGCAGAGCTTCAAAGGCTTGGCCTAAAGCCAAATCTACACCCGTCACCTCAACTGTGATGTCCGCACCCACTCCACCAGTCAAATCTTTTATTTCCTTTACTGCGTCCTTTTCTTTACCATCAATTATGTGGTCGGCAACGCCCAACTTACTAATCTCTTCCAGTCTCGAAGGAACCACATCCACAACTATCAATTTTGCGGCTCCCGCAATCTTAGCCATTTGGGCTATTGTCATACCTACAGGTCCCAGACCCCACAGCGCTACTACATCTCCCGGCTGTATTTGCGCCCGTCTAACCGCGTGATAAGCGGTTCCAAGAGTGTCGCCTATCAGGGAACCCACTCTAAAGCTTATTCCCTCTGGAAGATGATAAAGAGATTCTTGCGGTGCTGCAATGTACTCCGCATTGCTTCCTGGAGCATTCAGCCCGAAAACCCCTCTCTTATCGCATAGGTTGGGTCGTCCCCTCAGACAGAAGGTGCAAACACCACAGGAAAAGTTTGGTGAGCTGAAAACTCTGTCACCCACTTTAAACTTTTCAGCTAAACTACCAACTTCAACAACTGTACCCGCCCACTCATGACCTACAATTAATGGCGGTTGCTTATACGCCTTGCCAAGAAGCGTCCCATCCAGAATATGAAGATCTGTCCCACACAAAGCTGAGGCCTCAACTTCTACCACCACTTCGTTGGCCTTAGGCTTGGGATTTTCCACCTCTCCAACAGTAAACATAGGTTTAGCCTTAGGTCCTTGAAACAAGGCAGCTCTCATAAACAATCAACTCCAAATAAGTTTACAATTCTTAGAATTAAGTCACACATCGCAAATGCTCAAATACTTAGGAAAAAACTTTTTAAAACTTATAAATGTTTAGACATTTATAGCCTTAATGATGTGGAACAGTTTATGTACGTTTCCTTCCAGTTCATAATTGAAATTAAAATGATGAGTTACTTTTAATTTTTATATTCCCCTGGGGGATGGAGAATAGATGGTTCTTATTGGTAAACTAAATTTGAATAGAAAATCTTTGATTGTAGCCCTTACTGGGGCAGGTGTGTCTGCTGAGAGCGGGGTGCCTATTTTCAGAGGCAGAGGTTCAATGTGGGAAAATGAGACAGCTAGGAACCTTGCTGGGAAATCCGGTCCCCCATGGAATACTAGGGGAACTTGGGAGTTTTATGAGTGGAGAAGGGAACTTGTTAGTCGCTGTGAACCAAATGCGGCTCATCTCACACTTGTAGAAATGGAGGATTTCTTCTACAATTTCTATCTTATAACTCAAAATGTTGATGGTCTGCATCATCGTGCGGGAAGTAGAAAAGTACTGGAGCTTCATGGCAATATGTGGAAGGGGAGGTGCCCTAGAGATGGCGAAATAGTTGACCTGCCAAAAACACCCCTTGAAACTATTCCTCCTATACATAGTTGTGGGGAAGCACTCCGTCCCCACGTGGTCCAATTTGGGGAACCCTTAGAACAGAAAACATTGGAGGCCGCCCTAGATCTTAGCCGGAGGGCAGAACTTTTCCTAGTCATAGGGACATCGGGGGTGGTTTCGCCGGCGCGAGACCTCCCACTGCTAGCCAGAAAAAGTGGTGCAGTAGTGATTGAAGTAAATAGGGAACCTACAGTCTTAACACCATATGTGACTCTTTCCATTCGGGGAATGGCAGCAGAAATCCTACCAAAACTATGGGAAGACCTAAAGAAAACTATTAACTAAACATTAAAATATATTCAGAACAAGATTTTAGAGGTCCTGCATTCAAGAAATGCTACAGCCTTACTCGTAGTTAATATAACATTTTTAAACTTTTGTTACTCTGTTTCCCCGTACTAAAATTTTTGGTGGTTTCTGAAGGATGGTTTTGGAATCAGTAGAAGAACAAGTAATGGATTATAATAGGATACTGGAAACTCTGCCTAAGCACTTGCCGAAGAAAGTTTTCATCTGGGACGAAACTTTGCGGGATGGTGAGCAAACGCCGGGTACTTTTTTGACGGTGGATGAGAAGGTCTATTTGTCAAAGGTATTGGATGAGATTGGAGTTAAGGTTATTGTTCCAAGTTATCCTGCTGTTTCTGAATCCGAGAAAATGGTTGTTAAGGCTCTATCACGTGAGAATCTTGTTAATACAAAGGTTGCTGCCACCGCTAGGCCAAGAAGAGCTGACATAGATGCGTGTCTGGACTGCGATGTTAAAGAAATCCCCATTTTCATGTCAACTAGTAGAATTCTACTCAAGTATTCACTAAGGAAAAGCGTGGACGAAGCAGTTGAAATGTTGATCGACGCCATAAACTATGCAAGAGATCATGGTGTGGTTGTGGACTTTGTAGCTGAGGATGCTACGCGGGCCTATTTTGATGAACTAATGAAATTTTGTTTGGCTGCCATAGATGCGGGAGCAGACAAAATTGCACTAGCAGACACTTTAGGTGTGATGCGCCCAACATCCATGAAATATCTTGTTGGTAGAGTAAGAGATGAATTAAACTCCAGATTTAATAGGAGCATTCCTCTTTCCATTCACTGCCACAATGATTTCGGGTTGGCAACAGCCAACACTCTTGCCGGAGTGGAAGAGGGCGTCATTTACCCTCACACCTGCGTAAATGGGTATGGGGAAAGGGGTGGGAATGCTTCCTTTGAGGAGGTTGTTGTTTCTCTGGAACTGTTGTATAAGGTTGATACTGGCATAAAGCTGGACCGCATTTACGAGGTTTCACAAATTTTTGAGAGAACTTTTGGAATTCCTCTTTCAGTGCATAAGCCTCTTGTTGGAGATAACAGTTTTAGGCATGAGAGTGGCATTCACGTTTATGCTCTTTTGAGGAATAAAAACACCTATGAACCATTTCCCCCAGAACTTATAGGACGCCAGACTGAGCTATTCTTGGGCAAAAAGTCAGGACGACACATTGTGAGGTACTTGCTTCAGGAGGAAGGAATAGAAGCTACAGACGAACAGATAAGAGAGATAGTTTACGAGTTAAAGAAGAAACAGGAAGAGCAGAGCAAAGAGATCATCCGCGCCCGTTTCATGGACGTAAAAGAGAAAATGAGGACACTTCAGAAGGGCATCTTCAAGAGCGAATTCTTAGAAATAGTCAGAAGGGTAATTGAAAAAGATACTTAAAAATATAACCCAAACTTTTCAAAAAATCACTAATAATAAAAAACAATATTTATAATATAGTTAAGAATTCCTAAAGAACAGCTTTAAATACCAAATTGCACAATTTCTTTAAGCAAGAAATTATAACAGGGGAATTGTCATGGATTTATTTAATATCTTCAAACACATATTTGAGAAAGCCATACCACGGGAGGAAAAGAGCCAAGAATTTCTACAAGTCATACCCAAAATCAAGATTTACGAGAGAATCACTGCAGTACCAGAACCAGAGGGAGAAATGGCTTTCACACTAGTTCTGGGAAACGGAAGGATTTCCATAACCCCCGACAAAATACCCGACTACCAAGCAGAATATGTAGCCCCACTCAAATCATACTTGGATTTTTTACAGGGAAAACCATCACCCCTAGACCTCAAATCAAACCTAAAAATTAAACAAAAAGTAGGCGGAGTAAACATAGGCAAGGTACTAGACATTCTAGAGGAAAGCGCCCAACAAAATAATGAAATCCAAAACCTTCTATCCCTATACCGAGAAAAATACAAAATATAAACCTCCAAAACATTTCACCTAGCAAAATTTTTGGGGCTTAAACATCCCTCAAGCGTAGCACTGCAGGCCCCTTACTAATCATGTTCAAACCCTTTTTGCGCAAACTAGCAAATTTAGCTGAAAAAAGGCCAGTAAACACTGATTCAACTGGCAGAAACACAATCACCAAAATACCCCTTGCACCTTAATGAAACAGGTTATCTCCCTCATTATACTCCATTTGTTAATGTATTGGGATGCTATACTTTCGTGCAATATCTAGAAATGCCTCAGCCGCTAGTTTAATCTGGTTCCATGTTTTTCCATACGTTGAAACCTTGAAGAACTTTGATAAGCCGGGTTGAACTCCGGCGACTCCTCTTTCCCTTAATTCTTCATAAAGGAAGAATCCTTTCCGAGGATGTTTCTGGGCTATCTCAAAAAATGGTTCGCTTTCAAAGTGCACCAAGTCATGGTTATGTGGACGCTGCCCCAGCTGTTTAATCCCTGCCACCCTTTCTAATTGCTCTATGAAATACCTTGCCTTTTTAACTTCTTCGTCCCAATGTTTAACGCGTTCAGCAACATATGGAAAAGCAGCCATAACACCTATAACTACACAGCCGGGAAGAGTGCAGCCTAAAGTTTCAACTTCTTTATTCTCAAAACTTCTACCACTCCAAGGACCCCTAATCGAAGAACTTTTGAAGATAACCTCTGCATAATCCCTGCTAGCCAGCAGAAGACCCGAGGGTGCCGGAGAAGCAAAAGATTTGTGCAGTGAAGCAGTCAAAATATCTGCACCCAACTCCTTTCCAGAAACTGGCATTCGCCCAACAGTATACGCCCCATTTAACACAAAGGGAATTCCATAATCATGCACAATTTTGCCCACACTCTTTGCATCAAAAACATTACCATAATTGTAATCAACATGAGTTAAAAAGGCCAAAGCCGGCCACTTACCCGTCTCCTTTTTTACCTCCTCAATCTTTTCTGCATAAGCGTCAAGAAATAGGTCAAAGTCGGGATATCCTGAATGCGGCACCTCAACAATCCTTGCACCCACCCTCTCAGCACTCAAATAAGTACTATAATGTGCCAATGAATCAATAATAATAGTGTCCTCAGATTTAACCAAAGCATGAAACGCAGCATACTGAGCCTGGCGACAACCCGGAAAAAGCCTAGCCACATCCATATCCAAAAAGTCAGCAATATCCCTATGAAAATCACAAAGGGGAGGAGAATCAATGAGATCCAACCTACCCTTCATACAAAAATCACACACACTATAACCATCAACAAACCTCAAAACAGCCTGAACAACCCCCGGATAATCACCAGCCCTACCCCCAGACTGGATAGGATGAAGATTTATCGCGTCCTCCTCAACGCCGCGAACCAAATTCCTGTACTTCTCCAAAACACTTTCATCAAACACCAGCATCACCCAAAAACTCTTCAAAAAATTCAGGCGACAAATCCCTGAGGCTGGAAAAAGTCTTAACAAAGGCCTTCACACCCGTCCTCCTCTCGATTTCACCCACCCTCTCAGAAACCATCAAATCCCCCCTATTACCCGCCTCAGCCAATATCAGAATCCTTCTCGCCCCTAGAGCCTTCCTCTCAATTTCCCGCCAAACACCCTCCACCTTCCGCCTCACAGTTTCAAGAGCCCCCTCAGAAATACCCGGATTCAAAATCTTAACATCACCCACATCCAGAGGCCCACCAGTCACCACCACAAACCTAGCATCAACACCCAAATCCAAAAGCCTCTTCCGCGCAGAGGAAGAAACAGTAATAAAAAGAACACCCGAAAAATCAACTGACTTTACCTCAGTGTTCTTCACCCCCTCCAGCTTTCCCGAACCAATTTTATCCATGGTTAACTTCAGGGTGTCCCGTACAGTTTCCAGAAGCCTCCTAATACTTTCCTCCGCAGCAGAATCAAAATTATACTCCGGAGCAAAAGCCCTGACCACACACAAAATAGAGACCAAAGCGTCAAGAGCACTCCTAATTCTAACAACATCGTCACGCCCAAAATTCAACAGCCCACTCTCCAAACTACCATTGTACAAGACATACCACTATGAGAGGGCCAACCACATTAAAACTTTTATTGGTCAGCATAATTATTTATCGCTTTCCCTTTTCCATACGAATCCTTGAGGCTTCTACCTCTGGAGCTTTTTAGTTTCCATTAACTATTTTGAGGGTTTAAGTGAAGCCGGGTCAGGGATGTTCCTCACTGGAGAGAAACCTCCAAGGATTTTGAACCCTGGTTTCGGCCCCAGCTTGAGGTAAAGCCGGAAATACCGAATCTGCATTCCGGGCAAAGAACTGTCCGGCGCCTCGCCGCTAGACTAACCCGGCTC
>JAHQXB010000038.1 GCA_029856435.1 Candidatus Jordarchaeia archaeon | reverse complement strand
TATGCTCCTCTCGTCGCGGTGTAGATTCGTTCGATTTCGCCTTCGAAAGAAGCTTTCATAGGGCTTCTTTTCCAATTATAGAGCCTCGAAATGAAGGGTAGAATCGGACTAATCTACATCACCAAGAAACTGCTGGGTTACCCATCTTTTATGTGAACCTAGTCGGCGGTCAAGATGAACTGGTGTTTGATGGGCAAAGCCTCGCAGTTGATAGGTCTGGGAATCTAATTGGTATAGGTAAGCAGTTCCAAGAGGATTTGATAATAACGCAAATTGACCTGAGAAGCGGATCTGCCCAGAAAATTGATCCTCCTCCTTATTGTAGGGAGGAAGAAATGTTTAACGCCTTAGTGTTAGGAGTTCGCGACTATTTCAGAAAAACGGGTTTTGAGAGAGCGGTTGTCGGCATGAATGGAGGAATTGACTCGTCACTTACTACCTGCATAGAAGTTGAAGCTTTGGGTAAAGGTAATGTGATTGGTGTTTCTATGCAAGTTTTCAAGCGATCACAGCAAAGAAGACGCCCAAAAATTGGCCGAAAATCTGGGAATATGCTATGTAAGCATTCCCATCCAAGAAACTTTGGAGGAATACCATCGAACTTTAGAGAAAACCTCGCAAGAAATCAGAAACTATTTTGGAGTAAAAAAAGAGGATGATGATTCGGTTGTTGATGAGAATATACAGCCACGAGCAAGAGGCAATTGTTTAATGGACATATCTAATCAGTTGAAGAATTTGGAAATATTAGCTGTAAATACGGGCAACAAAACCGTGTTGGCTCTTGGGTACTGTACTTTATGGGGATATGACTGGAGGAATCGGGGGCAATCGGTGATGTAAGCAAACTTGAAGTCTATAGGTTGGCAAGGTATGTGAATGAGAAAGCGGGAAGGGAGATTATTCCAGAAAATGTTTTTTAAGAAGAAGCACTCAGCAGAGCTTAAGGAAGACCAGTTTGACCCATTTGATTTTGATATTGGCAGCCCACTGGTGGACGAAACCGTAGAGAATGGAAGGAATAAAAAGGAGCTAATTGAAATGGGTTACCCTGAGGGGGTTGTGTGGGATATCTATAGGAGAGTTAGAAGAGCGGAGTATAAGAGGTGGCAAGCTCTACCCTGTATTAAGATTACTCCCAAGGCTTTTGGCATAGGGCGGAAGATGTCCATTGTTAACAGATATAAATGATGAGAGTTAAAGAGCAGAAATTTGTCAAGAGCTAAGGGGAATAAAAATTCTCATACGCTAGACTAATAATCGTAACTCGACATAAATGTCTAACTTGCTGAGTAGTTGTGAACGGGAAATAGAAACTTTTTTGGAGCATTTTTTTAGCCAATTTGTCCGCTCTGATTAATGAACAAAAGTGATAATATATATAAGTTCTTTAGGTAGGCTTGGCGAAATTGGTTTTATCTTTTTCTTCTCAGCGTTTTCGCCGTTAGAGGTCATATATGCGGCGGAAAACAATACTCTTTCACTACATTACGGGTGATACGCGTCGGGGAACATGAATTTTGTCCCAAAGCCGGGTGGGGGTTGTGAAGCTCTCTTCTGTTGCGTTTCGAATTTTTGAGAAGTCATGTCAGGTGAAAAGTGTAACAGCCTAGTTGAACACATAAAGAAAGACACAATTGACCAAACAGCCTCGCAGAATCTGAAATACATGTTTTAATATTTTTATGTGGTTACTTCTACTACTAAGTTCCCGTTGTACACGTTGAAGTGGCCGCAGTTTTTGCAAATATACCCTCTTGTATAGCATTCTTCACATTCACAGCTTAGATTGTTGAATGCTCCGCATTTTTCGCAGAAAGCGTATATTATTTTCAATCGCTAACCCGCCTTAAATTCTTGAATGGTGTGTGGGCTCATTTTGCCTTTTTATCTTTATATTTAAGGAATCGAATATGTTATATAAAATTATCTTATATTTTTTATTGGTTTTTTAAGAAAATTCATAATAAAGTATAACCATTATTCAAAAATAAACAATATTTATTTCATAACCCATTTTTCGCGGATTTGGGAATCCTTTGATGGGGCTGTGGAGCTTCTCACCATGACACTTCCAGCTTTTGGGAGAATGTGGATGCCGAATCGGTATAAACGCCAAAGCATCTCCAAACCATTTTGAAAAAAGCAAATCGTCAAAAAAGCTTAGCAGAATCTGCGAAATATCAGTTAAATGTCATCGAAGCTTCAAAAGAGCCACATTAAAACAAGCAAAATTGGAAACAACTAAAAAGTCCCTCAGGTCATTTCAGTGCGCCATCCACAGTCTAAATTAACTTTTGTGAGCCAATAAGCAAGATTTTCGAAAACGTTTTTGTACGTGTAGGAGCTATTTTAGAGGGAAGGTGAAACTTTTTTTGGAGAATCACTTAAATATAATTTGGTGTCTATGTTGAGAGAGAGGAAATTGGAGCCTTTTTGGATTGAGCGTTGGTTCACGAAGTATGAATTGAACGTGGAAATCAACATTGCTGAGAGTGGAATTCAACCGTTTACCCTCTCTGAGATTCTGGCCATGGCGGATGAAGATTTTTCTGAGACAAAGTTGGGATACATTGAGAGTGGTGGTTCAAGGGAGTTGAGGGAACTGGCCAGCTTGACCTATAGGGAAAAGGATTGGGAGAACGTATTGGTTACTACTGGGGGGCTGGAAGCCAACTTTTTATTATTTGGTGTGCTTGTTCAGGAGGGCGACGAGGTGGTGGTTGAGTTTCCAAATTATCAGCAGTTGTATTCGGTTCCCAAATTTTTCGGAGCTAAGATTATTCCCTGGAGACTAAGAGAAGAGAATAATTATGTGCCGGATATAGAGCAGTTAAACGAGTTGGTTTCCCAAAGAACTAGGATGATTGTGATAAATCATCCCCATAATCCAACGGGTTCCATGATTGATAATAAGGCTTTGAGGGAGATTTGTGAAATCGCCCAAGAAAACGGCGCTTATGTACTTTCAGACGAAGTGTATTTAGACCTCAAACCAGAGGGGCATAATTTAGATGCTGCCTGTGATATAAGCAATAACGCCATCAGTGTGCAGAGTATGTCTAAATCTTATGGCTTGCCGGGAACCAGAATAGGTTGGATAACAGCCTCCAAGGATATAATTGACAGGTGTAACCAGTTTAGGGAGTACGTTACTCTGTGTAGTAATGTTTTGGGAGAAAAACTGGCCATCATTGCCCTCAAGAATCGGGAAAAAATAATGGAACGAAATCGACGCATCATAAGAACAAATTTTGAAATAGTTAAAAACTGGATAAAGAAAAATGATGAGTTAAGCTGGATTGCACCCAAAGGGGGAGTGGTGGCTTTTCCCAGATACAACCTCCCCCTAGACTCAATTACGCTATGTAGCAGACTAGCAGAGGAAGAGAAGGTCCTGATAATTCCAGGAACACTTTTCGGAGATCAAGACACCGAACACCACTTCCGCATAGGCTTCGGGTACGAAACCGAAAAATTGGTAAAGGGAATAGAAAAAATTGACCACTTCCTCCAAAAAATGAAGTGAACCCTCTCTAAAAAACGTGAACAGGAAAGAAAAAAATATTTCCGATACATTTGCACGGTTAGCTTCTAATATAACTGTTTCTGCACATTTTATAAAATAAAGAAGGGATACAAGAGTTTCTCGGCTGGAACAAAAGTTTAGTGTAAATATTAGGCCAAAAACTAAATGGTTAATAATTGGGTTAGTAAATTTTTCCTTTGTATAGGTTTGTGGAGGGGCAGGCTACGCATTTTTCTTCTTGGTACTTTACACAGTTTTTGCAGTCCACACCGCAGGGGGGTTTTACATATTTTCCTTTTGAGCCTATATTCAAATCAATGTAAGGGTCATAATAGACTTCTGCTACAGGGTAAAAGTCTGATCTGCGAATGCCCTTTTGGCTTCTCAGTGAGCACTTGCCCATAGATATGCATTCTAGTGTGCTTTGGTCTTCTGCGACCACTATTGCTATTAAATTGTATCCGCCCATGGACTTGAACATTTTGATTATTCGTGGGCATTTTTGAAATTTTTCTATGATTTTTCTCATATCTTCTTCAGTCTCAATCTCAAGAAAAACTAGGGCGGGATAAAGATTCATTAGGGAAGCATTCAGTAATGCTTTGTTTTTAATTAGTCCGCTTTCGGTTAGCTTGTCAAGTCTTTTTTTGACACCCATACTGGTATATCCAATCCTTTTGCCCATCTCTTGGAGTGTAACTCTACCATTAATGCAAAGTTGCTCAATTATTTTCCTATCAATGTCGTCCATTATTCATTCCTGCCAGACCAATAGGTTCAATTCACTCTCACTATTCTTAAATTAAGTGGTTAGTACCCTAATTTATGGAGGTAGATTTTCCACCTCTTCTTTTAACTCATCAATTTTTCTACTTAAAAATTCTATTGCTTTCTCATTGTTTACGTATTGGAGAGGCGTTGAGCAGACTGGACACTTAAACCGGGATTCTACCGCTTCATCGAAGGTGATGTAGGGACAATCTTTATTGCCACAGTGGTAGAAAACATTTTTCCTTTCGAATTCTAGTCTCTGCTTTAGCTTCTCAATCACAAATTTGGCTTTTTTCTTGTAGGTTTGAATGTTAGATTTTACTGGTAACAGTTTCCAGAGGTGTACAAAGTAGCTTGTTTTGGTATCTCGAACTCTGCGATAGGTTGCGATGCGCGTATCATAAAGTTTGTAGAGAGCTCTTCTTACACAATTAACACTCATGTTGGCTTTAGACGCTATCTCTTCGTCAGTAGACTCACTATCAACTGAAAGATGCCTTAAGACCCTGAAAGTATCTTCATCAAAATCTTCGCCAATAATGGTCTCGTAGGGTACGCTAACAGTCTCGTTCTTGACACTTGAAGCCATTACCATAGGCCCTCCTTTTTTCATAACCCCTGATGGTTTGATTTCATCTTTTTTGCATACGATTGTAAACGGCACCCAATTATATTTAAAAAGTAAACAATTATTATTTTTTGCGGTTAAAATATAAACAAATATGGGAATAAATATTTAAATTATAAATCCACAGCGATTAGCATATCAGTAAAGCTAAAAAATATTGAAATCACTTGACAAAAACTTTAAATATTCCAGATTTTATGTGCACTTGCACAAAATAATTTTCGTGCATATGCACAAAATTTCCTTAAACCCGGTAATGGAGATGAATCCTTATGAGATTCAGAGGACGGAGGAAAAACCCAGCCTGTTGGCGCAATACACCAGAAATAAAACCCACCCCCCTTAGCACAGAAAACCCAAATATCAGAAAAATTCAAAGCGCTCCCCCAACTCCAACGGGTTACAGGTATATTGGACGCTGCCGATGCGGTTACGGTCCAAATGCCTACTATCAAGCCCCAGACGGAAGTGTTGTACCCGCCTACCAAATTTTTGGAGGAGCCACATTGCCTCAGAGCATTCCATCTACTGTCTTAAACAGCTCCATAGATCAGGAGAAGACGCTGAAACAGCGATTAGAAAGTCTTCAAGAAGAGATAGCAGAGGTTACAAACCAGTTAGAAGAGTTAGAGAGTAAAAAGAAGCGGTTTCCCTTCAGATGGCTGAAAAAATAGAATTAAGAGATTATTTAAAAAAGGTAGGAGGATACGCTATTATGCCTAAAATAGCTGTTAGTTCCCAAACGCCTAATGGAATAGACGCTATAACTGATGCGCGTTTTGGCAGATGCCCCTTCTTCATCATCGTAGAACTGGATGGGAAAAAAATCAAAAATGTACAATCCGTGGAGAACCCGGCCGTAAGCGCTTTTGGCGGCGCAGGTATCCAAGCTGCCCAATTTATGGCAAACAATAAAGTAAATGCAGTCATATCTGGAAACTACGGACCCAACGCCTTCAACGCCCTGAAAAGTCTTGGAATACAAGTTTACACAGGACCAGTAGGAGTAACAGTGCGAGAAGCCGTCGAAGAATACATTTCGGGACGCCTAACCGAAATTTCCACAGCAACAGGTCCAGCCCACATGGGCATAGGAAGAGGCATAGGTATGGGAAGAGGCATAGGTATGGGGCGATGTGGTGGACCAGGGCGAGGTTTTGGGGTGCCTGTTTCTCCGGTTTCTGAGGGAGCTAGATATTGTCCCTATTGTGGAGCTCAAACAGTTCCGGGGGCTCGTTTCTGTTCACAGTGCGGTAAGCCTTTGGAATAGGTTAAGGATATGGGAGAGACTGTAAGTGACTGAGGCTGAAGTGACTGTTTCCAGTTTTCATAGGGAGAGGTTTCCCTCTTCTTTTAGCGTTACTGGAGGCAAGGGAGGTACTGGGAAGTCTACGGTTGCCATTAATCTAGCGGTCTCGTTTATGTTGGATGATAAGAAGGTACTGTTGGTTGATGCTGATGTGGATTCTCCAAACATTGCGGTGCTTTTGAATGTTGAGAAGCGTAACCAGAGAAGAGTCACGGGTTTTCTTCCAGAGTTTGATGCAGGGAAGTGCAGTCAGTGTGGTACATGTGTTGAGTCATGTCGCGCTCATGCGCTTATATTGCCTGAGGGGAAGCCCCCCGTACTGTTTCCCGAGGTTTGTACGGGATGCGAAATATGTAGGTATGTGTGCCCCAGTGATGCTGTAAAAGAGAAGTTGAAAACTGTGGGATATGTCTATGATGCTAGCTATAGGGATATTGATATTTTAATGGGAGAGCTGGAATTGAACCAGATGGAAGCGGTGCTCATTGTTCAAAAGTTGAGGGAAGAAGTGGAAGAGAGACTGAGGAACCAAAGTTATGATGTGATTATAGTGGACACGGCGCCTGGAACTCACTGTGGTGTTATGAGGGCTCTGGAATTCTCGAACACCGCTCTTCCGGTGACTGAGCCTACTCCCCTAGGAGCTCATGATTTAGATTTGATTTTGGAGTTGACCAAAATTCTTAACATTAAGCCCTTTGTGGTTCTGAACCGCTCAGGAATAGGGGACGACTCTTTAATTAGAGAAGTTTGTGAGAAGCACTCGGCGGAGCTTATCTCCAGTATTCCTTTTGATATGGGGCTTTTTGAGTGTTATGCTAAGAGTATACCGGTTGTAACAGGTAAGCCTGATTCTCCTAGTGCCAGAGCCTTCAAAGAGCTCTATGGAAAAATTCGGGATCTGGTGTTGTGAAATGATTGAGATAGTGGTTGTTTCAGGCAAGGGGGGAACAGGCAAAACCACTATAACTTCATCTCTAGCTCTGCTGGCTAACAAAAATGGTTTTAAAATGGTTGCAGCAGACACCGATGTGGATGCTCCCAATCTAGCACTAATTTTAAAGGGTGAAGTGATAAGCAAAAAAACTATTCAGGTTTCTGAGAAGGCGTTTATTGACCGCAAAAAGTGCAATGACTGTGGAAAGTGTATGGAAGTTTGCAAGTTCGACGCCATAAGAAAAAACGCTGAGGGTTATGCAGTTAATCGCCTCTACTGTGAGGGATGTGGACTGTGCCAAATTGTTTGTCCAGTTAATGCTGTAAATATTAAACCCATAGATAATGGAGAGATCACCATACTCAAAACCAGTTCCGGTTTTCCAATGGTTATGGGTCACTTGATGATTGGAGAGAGTGGCTCAGGTAAGGTGGTGGCAGAGGTTAAGGAGGCGGCGAGGAAGCTGGCAAAAGAAGTAAATGCGGAGCTTCTAATTATTGATGGACCGCCGGGTTCTGGCTGTGCGGCCATAGCCAGCATTAGTGGTGCTGACTTTGTGGTGACGGTGACCGAGCCTACTATGGCTGCTAAGCATGATGTGGACAGAATGATTTCTATTGTCAAACATTTTGGAATTCCCTTCGGCGTGGTTATAAACAAGTTTGACATATTTCTGGAGATGACCTCTGAACTTCGAAGATATGCTAAAGAGGTGGGGGGTATAGTGTTGGGTGAGGTTCCTGCTGATGAGAGTGTGGTTCGAGCGGTGGTTAATAATATGTCCGTAGTGGAGTATGATCCTTCCAGTCCTGCCTCAAAGGCTCTGGTGGGAGTATTTGACAGGATGGTTGGTGTTTTGAATAGTGGGGGGTTAGCTCCTTGACTGAGAAGTTAACCAAGGAAAACGTTATGAAAGTATACAAAAAGGTTTCAATTATTACTCTCGTAGCTTTAGGAGTTGTCGCCGCCACAGAATTTGTGATTGGGAGACTTACGGGCACCGTAGGGATTTTGGCAAATTCGTATAATAATTTGTCTGATGTCCTATCCATAATCATTGTTTTTGTGGGCCTGATTGTGTCAGAAAAGCCACCAGATATGTCTCATCCTTATGGTCACTACAAGGCGGAAAACATTGCAAGCCTATTTGTGGGCTTCATAATTATCCTGGCTGGTGCAGATGCAATGTGGGAGTCTTTTCACAAGTTTTTAAATCCTAAGCCTGCTGAAGTAAATGTTTTATCCGTGGGCACCATTCTGTTTGCGGTGGCGGTTTCCAAGGGTATAGCGATTTATTATAAGAGAGTTGGCGAAAAAACGGGTAGCCCCTCCCTACTGGCGGAATCTAAACACTTTAATGTGGATGTTTACTTATCATTGTCTCCTTTAGCCGGACTTGTAGCGATTTATGTTGCTTCTCTAATTGTGAACCCAATTTCAGAGACGCTCAACTTTTTAGCGCTGGCACTGAACGCCGACTTTTACCAACAGTTGCTAATTCAGATAGGAACCTATAATATGTATTATGGTTACATGCTGGTCGACCCACTGGTAGGCATGGGAATCTCGCTAATGGTTTTTTGGGTGGGATTCAACGTTTCAAAAAACGCAGTCAACATTCTAGTGGAGAAGATTCCCTATCCCGAAATAGTGGAAGAAATCAAAAAGGTTGTAGAGGAGCATCCTCCAGTGCAACGGGTGGCCCAAATTAGGGCTAGGGGTGCTGGGAGATATATGTTGATAGACTTGGTTTTAGAGTTAAAGCCGGACATGAAGCTCAAAGAAAGCCACTACGTTACGGAAGAGGTTCGAAACATTATTTGGAGCAGGTTTCCAAGAGCAGGTTACATTTTAATAGAAACTAGACCCTCAGAAAGGAAGGAGGAGGAGGTCATAGCTTTTCCCACGGATGAGGATGATGGTGTTGAGAGCCGGGTTTGTTCCCACTTTGGCAAATGTAAAAATTTTGTTCTGGTAAAGTTGAAAGACAAAAAAGTGGCCGGTGTTGAAATGGTTAGTAATCCCACAATTAAGAGCACGCACGGTAAGGGTACAGAATCAGCGGAGTTCCTGTATAAAAAGGGAATAACTGCACTGGTGTGCAAGAATTTGGGTAAGCCCGCCTTTTACGCCCTTAGAAACCTTGGAGTATTCATATACGAGAGCGACGAACGCCCAGTAAGGGAACTCGTTGACGATTATTTGAATCAAAAGTTGAGAATTTTGCGTAAACCCAGCAGTGCTGGACACTCTGAGGATGAGAAGAATGTTTGAAACAAAAGATAATTTTAAGAGGTGAAAATTATGGTGAGACTGGTATTTCCCATATCAGAATTTGATGGAGAATATTCTATAATTTCAGACCATTTTGGAAGAGCCCCCTTCTTTGCAGTTGTAGACGTATCCGAAGATGGAAAGATTATTTCGGTGGAGGCGAAGGAGAACACTAGTGAGCATTTCGGCGGTAGAGGTTCCCCTCCAGAGATAATCGCGGGATTCAACCCCGACTTTATGATAGTTAGGGGTATGGGTCCCAGAGCCATAAGCATGTTTCAGGAAAGAGGTATAAGGGTATTCATGTGCGACGCAGTTTCAATAGCTGAAGCAGTTGATTTATTCAGGAAGGGGAAACTGGGAGACGTCGAACCCTGCGAGGAACACAGACACGGACACAAACACGAATGTTAGCATATTTAATGGAAACAGGATGATTATGGAGGTTTCAAAAATGGAAAACAAAAATAACATGGACAAGAGGAGAATAAGTCCTCAAGCTGCACGTATGCAGGAAGTCTTAGACGAGGAGAGAAGAGTTCGGGAAAGAATGTCTAAAGTGAAACATAAAATAATAGTGATGTCTGGAAAAGGTGGAGTAGGAAAGAGCACCGTAGCAGCTAACTTGGCGGTGGCAATGTCCAAATTGGGCAGTAGGGTGGGAATTTTAGACTCAGACATACATGGGCCCTCGATACCAAAAATAATGGGTGTAGAAGGAATGCGCCCCAGTGGGGGACCAACAGGTATCTATCCAATATTGTCGGGTTATGGGGTGAGAGTTATTTCAATAGACTTATTCCTAGAAAACTCTGAGGATCCGGTAATCTGGCGTGGTCCCCTAAAAATGAGCGCCATTAGGCAATTCCTATCAGATGTCGATTGGGGTGAACTGGATTACTTATTTATTGATTTGCCACCAGGAACGGGCGATGAACCGCTGAGTGTAATGCAGCTTCTTCCCAATATGGACGGCGCAGTAATTGTTACCGCTCCCTCAGATTTATCGAAGCATGTGGTCAAAAAGGCTATTAATATGAGCATCAAAATGAATATCCCAGTGATTGGAGTAATAGAGAACATGAGCGGCTTTGTATGTCCCAAGTGCGGAGAGAAATATGACCTCCTGGGATCAGGTGTTGGAAAAGAGATGGCTGAAGAAATGAATGTCCGATTCTTGGGCCAAATCCCCATAGACCCAGAAATAAGCAAGAACTCGGACAAGGGCGTTTCATTCCTAATTGAGAATCCGAACAGTGAATCCTCAAAAATCTTTATGGAGATAGCTCAAAAAATTAAGAGTATTGTAGAAAACAAAAATGGTAGTGAAAAGTGAGTTAAGAATTGCCACGTGGAAGATGCAAATGGAGAAGGGGTAGGTGCGGACGCCCAAAAATACCAAGGTGCATAAGCAATCCACCCTCAGTAAGTCAACTCTCCCCCACCTCTTTATCCAGAGAATCAACCTTAGAACCCATAAAAATGTTCTATGATGAGTATGAGGTTCTAAGACTCATAGATTACTTGGGTTTAGATCAAGAGGAAGCGGGAAAAAGGATGGGAGTATCCCGTGGAACTGTATGGCGACTACTTCAGAGCGCACGCAAAAAATTGGTCAGCACCATTGTTGAGGGGAGAGAACTCCAACTGGTAGAGGATGAACAAATAGAAACAGAGGAGCAAAAGCTTTAACATCTAGAAACCGCGGAAAAATAATTTCTTTAATTTATCGCTACCCTAGCAGAATGTGAATGTTATGCTGGATGAAGTAGAATCGGTGAAAATCACAACTATAGTTGATAATAATACTCTAAGTAGAGACCTGCAGTCCACTTGGGGACTTTCAATTCTTGTTTCAGTAACAGTTAAGAATAAAATTTTTAACATTTTGATGGATACCAGTGGCTCAGTTCCAGCCTTTTTCCATAACATCGAAAAACTGGGAATAAATATTCAGAACATTGATGCTATCTTCATATCCCACAGACACGGAGACCACTGTGGAGCGCTGCCCCAGGTCCTGCAATCCATCGCCAAGCCGGTAATGGTTTATGTTCCCTCTTTCAGATTTTTTGATACAGATTACCTGCAAAAACTGGGAGGAATACAGGTAGTCACAGACAAGGCTACAGTTCTATTTCCTGGGGGAATGTCTACTGGAGATGTGGGGGGAGGGTTGAGTGAACACGCCCTGATATTGAATGTGAAGAATAAAGGATTAATGATAATTACCGGCTGTTCTCACCCAGGAGTAGTAGAAATCATTAGGAAGGCTTGTGAGGTGAGCGAGGTTTCCGAAGTGTATGGAATTATGGGGGGATTTCACATTTCAGGCAGCGAAGCAAAAAGGGTAGCAAGCTACCTAGAAGAAATTGCTGTTAAAATGGTTTCTCCAGCCCACTGTACAGACAAAGAAGCAAAAGAGATAATTAAACAAAAACTGGAAAAGGAGTACATTACCAATGGTTCAGGACTAGTAATTACAATTTAACTCAATTAACCCAGGGAAACTCCAACAAAAAAGGATTTAAAACATTTGAAAAGACTTTACATAAACAAAACAGGTAATTAAAAAGCCTTCAGCCCTTCGATTTTAAGTAGCTCCAGTATATTTAAGCCGAGATAGACGGATATTCGAGATACGAAATTCTAACTGTTTATTTAATTTCAAAATTTACTTATTTCGCTCCCTTTTTTCTTCTGCTTGGTAGCTTGCGCATATAGAATTTGTGTCCCTCAAATTCGAGTTCGATGAGTTTGCCCTTTTTAATCAGGCCATGTAC
This sequence comes from Candidatus Jordarchaeia archaeon, assembly GCA_029856435.1. Taxonomy (GTDB): domain Archaea; phylum Asgardarchaeota; class Jordiarchaeia; order Jordiarchaeales; family Jordiarchaeaceae; genus Jordiarchaeum. The sequence goes on along the minus strand of JAHQXB010000038.1, from coordinate 1,366 downwards.
CACGCTCCAATCACTATTTGCTTTTTTTAAAAAGTTTTCAAGGGCTTCCTCACGCATTGGGTGAACCGAAGTAATGCTCATCAGGTCTTTCACAAATTCGCCGGACGAGGCGAAATTATCCCCTTCATACCCAATCAAATATTCAACCCTATTTTCTCCCAGCTTTTCGCTAAATTTTTGGTAGGCTAGATTAATAACACGTTCACTTGCCGGCTTCACCCAACTCTCCGCCGGAGGCCTTGTGGGTATAGCAATATAAGATTTTACTGGTTTCAGATTTACCAAAAATTCTGCAACCCGATTAATTTCTTCTGCATCATCATTGACACCGTGAACAAGCATGGTTTCAGTTACAAGCACGCCTTCAAACTCATGAGCAAACTTTACCATAGCCTCCAAAATGTGATTATAGTTAAGTGAGCCGTACGGTCTATCTATTTCACGCCAAAAATTCTCACTGAAAGCATCTACCTTAAGAGAGACCAGATCTGCCATAGACAGATCTCTCCTAACATCGGCTCTATCCAAAAGTGAACCATTAGTTACAACGGCAATTTTTATACCAAACTCTCTCAGCAAAGAAATTTCATCACCCAAGGCGATATCTAAAGTAGGCTCCCCATCAGGAACAAAAGTTAAATAATCAACCTTCTCCCCTCTCTTTTCAACTTGCTCACAAAGTTTTTGTACTTCTTTAAAAATTCTTCCTGGTTTGTAAAAGCTCCGCCTTTCAATCTGCTTTTTTATGGTGCTACCCAGCTGGCAGTAGATGCATGAGTAGGTGCAAATTTTTGCGGGAATATTATTTACACCAAGGCTACGCCCCAACCGCCTCGAGGGCACTGGACCAAAAGCTATAATAAATTTTGCCTCCTTCAAAAATAATTAACATCACCAATCAATATTCTCAAAGTGAGTTATAACCATTTTTCAATTCTTACTCCTTTACATAAAATTCAACAAGAAAGCCCACCTTTTTAACCGGGGATGAATTGTCGATATATAAAGATATAAACAGTAATTGTATATTTGTGTAGAGCCATCAACATTCAGGGAACAAGGTCTTTCTTAATCCAGTACCACCTGGTCTGGTGCCCCAAGAGGAGGAAGCCCGTCCTAGTTGGAAAGGTTAAGGAGGGGCTTGAACAGATAGTATACAAGGTTGCAGACGAGCTCGGGATCAAGGTTTTAGAGCTAGCCATAAACCCAGACCACATCCACCTAATCATATCAGCCCATCCGACGATACCAGTACACAAGATTGTGAAGAGGATAAAGGGCAGAAGCTCAAACATCCTCAGAAAGGAGTTCCCTGAACTGCTAAAACTACCCTCAATTTGGACTCATAGCTATTACGTCTCAACAA
>JAHQXB010000083.1 GCA_029856435.1 Candidatus Jordarchaeia archaeon | reverse complement strand
ATAGCCCATAGGGTAACGAGCTCTATGGGATGGGGGAGCCGTGAGCCCCCGAACCAGCAGATGAGGAGATGGGCGTAAAGCCTACTCTAAACGCTGGAAGCCCCGTCCGTTAGGGCGGGGTAGCTCACAGCGCGGTGTAGATTAGTTCGATTTCGCCTTAGAAGCTTTTATAGGGCTTCTTTTCCAATTATAGAGCCTCGAAATGAGGGGGGAGTCAGGCTAATCTACATTACCTTTTTTTATAGGGGCTCTCGTCTTAAGTATGTGGCTTCCCTTCTACGCATAATCGTTTGATCCTTTCAAAAAAAGGAGACTTTACATGGCTTTTTTCCAAATTTAAAGCCCAAAAAAATGGTAAGACTGGCTAACCCTGCACACAATTCATGTCAACAAACCACATACCTAACGACAAGATCCCTTTATAGGGTGATGCAGATTTATTCGGCTCCGTCTCCCTAATAAGGCTCCAAATCGTGAAAGAAGCCCTATAAAAACCCCCTTTTTGAGGCGAAATCGAACGATTCTACATCACCCCTTTATAGAATAGTTATCCTTAAATACGTGAAAAATTTTATTGGAATAGACCTCCTTTTTGGTAGGCTGCGTCGATTACCATTTTGGGTGTTTCTTTCAATGGAGTCGGTTATATATAGGTTGATGGTACACTTTCTTATTAGGGAGGATCAAAAGTTATGCAGGCTGATTTGAGAATGGACGTTTTGAGGGTGCCTGAGGAGCTGGTTTGGGCCCTTAGCCTAGAGGGAGGCTCCCTTCACATAAAAGGATCTCCGGGTACTGGTAAAACTACTCTGGCTTTGGAGCTAGCTAAAGCCTTAGCAAATTGTGAGAGTGTATATATTTCTACACGTCTATCCCCGGAGAAAATTTATAAGTTCTATCCTTGGATTGAGGAGAGCTTACCTCCAAGTAAAATTATTGTCGCCAAAAAATTGGTACCAGACGCTCAAACTGGTGGCCTCCCTCCCTCTGAGGGTTTAGCTAAACCCGAGTTTATGGAGGAGATCCACTCCAAAATAGTTGGGGGCAAAAATAAGATTTTGATTATAGACAGTGTAGACGCTTTAAAACTAAATCTGGGCCTATCCCCAGGCAACTTTGGCTTGGAGAACAGTTTGCTGGAAATGGGAGAGAAAACGGGCACAAGCGTCATTATGGTCTCCGAGACAGAGTCTGAGTGCAAACTAGACTCCATAGTGGATGGAGTGGTGACTCTCAAGAAAAGGTTCTTGGAGGACCGTATTTTAAGAGAAATTCTGGTGGAAAAGATGAGGGGAGCAGAAATCAGGAACCCCATCTACCTCTTCACCCTTGCCGGTGGAAGATTCACATATTTTAAAAACTCCTATCACAGCATACCTCCCAGAGAAATAAAAACACAAATCGGCGGCGTTGAGACAGACATTATTCCCACAACAATTCCCGAATTGGACGAAGCACTCAACGGGGGGCTAAAAAGAAGCAGCCTCAACATGATGGAGCTAAGCCAAGGAATAGGCCTTGAACACATAGAAACCCTCACCCCCTTCTACGTAAGTGCTTTAAGCCGCGAGATTCCCGCAATACTGATTCCCTCAAGAAGCTTCTCCTTCCTAGACATAAAAACCCTAAAAAAAGCCATAGTAGAAAACCCCTCCCTATTTGAGAACTTCAAAAAACTGGTCCACATCTTCCAGTACGCAAAGTTCAGCATAGATGTCAGCGTAGATAAACCCGAAAACGTCCACTACCTGGAAGGAAGAGACTTCCGGGACGACATAGACCAAATAAGGGGAGTGGCCCAGGAACTCCTAAAAAACACTGGAAAGAAAATGTTCTTTGTGGGAATAAGCAGCGACGTGGTAAGCTACAGCTACGGACAACAGAACTTCTTCAAAGTCCTCAGCCTCTGGGTCAACCAGCTAAAACTATTAGGAGCAGTGATAGGAGTCTTCTACTACTCCCAAAAAGAACAACAAGTGCTAACACAATTCACAGACGTCTACCTCAAATTCGACAAAATAGATGGAACCCTGATACTCTACGGAAAAATACCCAAAACACAACTCTACGCCATAACCATAGACTACACCCAAAAAACACCCACCATACTAACACCCATCCAATGAAAGCCAGCACAGCCCACACTTCTTTTAAGTCCACTCGTAAATAAAATCAACCAGGGAGCGGTTTTGTTCCCATTGATGTAGAAATGTCGGGTTCTGTTTCCCATTTTAAAATTCGGGTCGAAGAAGTGGCCTTTCACTCAAGCGCCCATTTTGGATGAGAAATCTAATAATTCCATGTCACCCAATGCTTATTCAGAATAGATTCAAAAGGGGGAGAAAATAACTAGAAGTTGAGGGTTGAGAATGAATCTGGGTATAGAGGATGTTGAGTTGTTCTACAAGTTGTATCACCCCCTACTGATCTATGTTAACAGGAAGTTTAATATTGCAAGTGGCGTGGAGTCTCCCGAAGATTTCAGAGATTTGGAGGAAATAGCTGAATTTAGAAATAAGCTGTTTGAGCATCCCACAGTAATTGACTCATTTGTTAGGGAGAACCCCTATAAATTCTTAAAAGATGAGTTGAACATAATTCTTGGCTGGAAAAACTTTGTTAAAGGTGATTTCGTTGTCTACCGCTATTTGGAGAAATACACCATTTTCCTTGATATGCAAGAGCCACCCAAGGCTTACGGAGTTCTCGGGCTTAAATCTCCTCTCCGGGATGTTCTCGGACCACACCTGCCAATATTGACCCAAGCAGTTCTCCTTCCCTTCAAAGGTAAAATTATATACGATAGCATTCTTGTACCCTACAACATAACTTTTGGCGGCGGCATACGCCGCAACTTCAATGAAGCATACCTTGAAGCAAAACATAGGTTCGGCATCATCACCTCACTCCCCTTCTCAGCCAAAGAAGAGAAAAGCGACATTGAAAAACTGAAATTCTATCTAAAAAGTGAAAGCAGCCGCGAGAGGTACTGGGAAGAAATAGAAAAACTAATTAACAAGAACCAAAGCCTCCTAAAAATCTACTACCAAGAAATGGGTAAAATACAAGCCAGAACAATTGGAAAAAGGCTGCGCGAAATCGGCATCACCAAGGGATGGTTCGCCATACTGGAAGACGAAATCATTGCCAGTGGAACAACAAGAGAGGAAACTGAGAGAAACGCTCAAAATATAGTCCCGCCAGAAAAAAAGGATTTCGTCTACATATTCCAACTAAAAGAGAAAAAATAGTAAAGCCACACAAAAAACCTAATCACGGGAAAAGCTTAATTAACTAAAAAGGTCTGATGAAACATTCAAATAAGCGCCGTGTACTGTAAGGTCAGGAGACCATTGCTGAAAAAAGGGGCTTCCAAACACTACAAACCGCAAGAAGAAAAGAACATGCACAAATTAGGCCGATTCCACCACTAAAGAGAGCTAGATAACCGACCAAAAAAGAAATCCGCAAATATTGTAGAACCTTCAAAAAAAGGGTGGGCTGAAAAATTGATAGTTTTACACGCAATTTGGCACACCCTTAATGCCAGCAAACTACACATATGGGCGGAATCTTCACACAAAGCAGCAGAATCACTCAAAGATGAAGGAACACAAACCAGAAGGGGAAAAAATCAGCAGCATCCCTTTACACTACCCAGTGAGCAGCTTGTTGAAGCAATAGGTGAACTGTCCGGAAGCTTAATCGCTGAGAGAACCAGTAGCGAAAACCTGACAATTTTCTTGCCATCCACACCAAAGACACCCCTGCCCTCCCCAGAGCTAATTTTGGGAGAAAAACACGTTTACGAAAAAGCAACCAAACTGACACCATGGAAAATAAACACGGTAGCTCTCGACCCCAACCTCGCCCTAGACTTCCTCCTCTCACTACCCACACGCCCCCCTCACGGAGTAGCCTTCGGCAGTTCACTACGTTTCTGGGCAGAAGTGGCAAAATTCTCACTCGAAATCCTCCTCAGTCAGAGCTTCACACCCACACTACAGGAAACTCAACGTAACAAAGCCACTGTTTTCAAAGCCACCTGGGAAGTGAAGCTTACAGAAGAAGGCTTTGAAAAGATGAACTTACTGTCAAAGGCGATGCCCCCAGTCTGCCGTGCATATGAAGGAAACAAAACATCTTGGGACATCCTATTAGATTTTCTGAACCAAACTGTCGACTCTTTTGTGCGGGGAAGCCTGTCTTCCTCCACACTCCTTCCACCCCGCAAGCGCCCCCAAGAAGACTCTTTGCCGGAACAATGGCTACGGGCTCTCTTCTCAGAAGACCCAACACTTGATTTGCCCATAGAAAAGCTGAGAGCCTTCTCCAAGGAGATACAATCCTGGCTTGGTAAAAGTCAACTTGTGGATCCGAATGCTCCATTCCGTACATGTTTCAAGCTTGAGCCCCCCGAAGACGGTGAAAAATATGCGGATTGGAGAATCAGTTTCCATCTCCAAGCCCGAGACGACCCAAGTCTTCTTGTTCCCGCAGATAAGGTTTGGAGAGAACGCACAAAGGTCCTCACATTTCTCAAACGCAAATTTGAAAACCCTCAGGAACGCCTCCTCGCAGACCTGGGCACGGCTTCACGCCTCTTCCCCATGATTGAAGAAAGCCTCAAAACAGCTCACCCGATGGAGCTGAGACTGAGCAGTGAACAGGCCTACACATTCCTACGCCAGTACGCCCCACTTTTGAAGCAGAGTGGATTTGGAGTACTCCTTCCCTCTTGGTGGCAAAAGCCGGCAGCCCGCCTAGGAGTTAAACTGACGCTGAAAAAGGCGTGGGATCCCAAAATAGGTTCGGGAATTTTAGGCATGGAATCCATTTTATCTTACGATTGGAAGATTTCGCTGGGCGGCGAGACACTCTCACTTAAAGAGTTTGAGGAGTTGGTCAACCTAAAGGTTCCTCTAGTTAGGGTGCGTGGACAATGGGTTGAGCTGCGTCCCGAGGAAGTAGAAAAGGCCATCAAGTATTTCAAGGAGAGGCGGGGTAGCGGTGAAATGACACTGGGAGAAGCGCTACGCATTGGGCTGGGGCAGGAAGAGTCTGAAGTAGGTTTGCCAGTGGTTGAAATAGAAGGCGATGGGTGGATTAAAGACTTTCTAGATAAACTCTCTAATCCTACTAAACTCTCCACGATTAAAACCCCCACAACATTTAGGGGAGAACTCCGACCCTACCAGCTCAGGGGAGTTTCATGGCTTGCCTTCCTAAAACAGTTCGGCCTTGGGGCATGCCTGGCAGACGATATGGGTCTGGGCAAAACAATACAAGTTATAGCCCTCATGCTACACGGAAACAATGGCGAGTCGGATAGTTCTAAACGCAACCCCACACTTATCATTTGTCCCATGTCCATAGTGGGCAACTGGTACAGAGAACTCCAACGCTTCGCTCCCTCCCTTAAGGTTATGGTTCACCACGGTCTAGACAGACTCTCTGGCCGAGACTTTGAGAACGAAGCCAGAAAACACGATGTTGTTATTACCACATATTCATTAACGCATCGCGACGAGGAAACTCTTTCCAGAATCGAGTGGGAGTGCATTGTTCTGGATGAGGCGCAAAACATTAAAAACAGTGCGGCGAAACAGACTCAGGCAATAAAAAGGCTCAAAGCTAAACACAAAATTGCCCTTACAGGCACACCAGTTGAGAACCGACTATCCGAACTCTGGTCCATTATGGACTTCCTCAATAAAGGATACTTGGGAACAGTGAAGGATTTCCACACCAAGTATGCCCTACCCATAGAGAAGTACCGCGATCCAAATCGGGCAGAAGCGCTTAAACGACTGGTTCAACCTTTCATTCTCCGCAGATTAAAAACCGACAAAACAATCATAAAAGACCTTCCAGAAAAAATGGAGATAAAAGTATTCTGCAACCTCACCCGGGAACAGGCCACACTTTACGAGGCTGTGGTTGAGGACATGATGGAAAAAATAGAAAATTCGGAGGGAATAAAGCGTAAGGGACTGGTTTTATCCACATTACTGAAGCTCAAACAGGTGTGCAACCACCCCGCGCATTTCCTCCACGATGGCAGCAAACTGCCCGGCCGCTCAGGAAAACTTGCACGTTTGGAGGAGATGCTTGAGGAAGCCTTGGCTGAAGGGGACAAATCACTAATTTTCACCCAATTCGCAGAGATGGGAGCCATGCTCCACAATCATCTCCAAGAAACGCTAGACTGCGAAACACTTTTCCTACATGGCGGAACACCCAAAAAGCAGCGTGAAATCATGATTCAACGTTTCCAAGACGAAAAACGCGGCCCGCCTATTTTCATCCTCTCAATTAAGGCTGGTGGACTGGGACTCAACCTAACCGCCGCTAACCGTGTCTTCCACTTTGACAGGTGGTGGAACCCCGCAGTGGAAAACCAAGCAACTGACAGAGCCTTCCGCATAGGGCAAACGAGAAACGTACAAGTCCACAAATTTGTTTGCGTGGGAACTCTGGAGGAACGCATAGACCAAATGATTGAGCAGAAAAAAGAACTAGCCAACCTAATAGTTGGCACCGGCGAAACTTGGCTCACAGAACTTTCAACTGAACAGCTCAGAGAGTTGTTCGCCCTTAACCGCGAAATGGTGGGAGAATAAAAATGGGACGAAAAAGATATTATTCGCCATACTATGACGACTATTACGATTATTATCAGTCCTCACCGATACCAGTTGAGAATGGTATAAAAGCCAAAAGCCAGCGGGGCGACATTGGCGAAACTTGGTGGTCCAAGCGCTGGGTTAGAGTTCTTGAATCCTTCGGAATAGGCTCAAGACTTGCACGCGGCCGTAACTATGCCCGTAGAGGACAGGTAATCTCCATAGATGTTGGGCCAGGAATTGTTAAAGCTAAGGTTCAAGGTTCAAGGCCCAAGCCCTACAATGTGACAATCAAACTGCAACCAATATCGGACCAAGACTGGGAAAAGGTAGCAAACGCCATGGCTTCACAGGCAGTATTCGCAGCCAAGCTACTTTCTGGTGAGATGCCAAAAAACATAGAGGAAGCATTTCAGAAAGTTGAAGTGCCGCTTTTTCCAACATCACGAGACGAACTTGACACAGATTGTTCATGCCCCGATACAGCCAACCCCTGTAAGCACATCGCAGCCGTCTATTATCTGTTGGCAGAACGCTTTGATGAAGACCCATTCCTAATATTCAAACTGAGAGGACGAACAAAAGAAGAAATCATAGAGACCCTAAGAAAAAAGCGTGTAGAAACATTACCCCAAGAACGTATCTCTGAACCAAAACCGGCTCGCGTAGAAAAAGACACGCATCCATCACTTGAAGAATGTCTAGACACCTTCTGGGAGGCTGGAGAAAATCTAGACACCTTCACCCTGAATCTCACAACAAGAAACACTGTTGACAAAGGCATACTAAAAAGGCTTGGTGACGCCCCCTTTACAGTAGAAGGACACAATATCACCTATATCTTATCAAAGGCCTACGACGCGGTACGTACAGCTGCCCTGAAAAAAGCTTCAATTGAAACACTGGAAACAGAATAAAAGCAGGTAACCTCTCAGCATCTACAGGAATCGTTGACGAGAAAGCCCCACCTTAGCAAAGGAAAGTGCCAATAAATGTATCCTCTAAGATTTGAAAAGCCTGTGCAATTTCTCTGGCTAAAAAACCCAAACATTCACAAAAATACGCCCGAACACACAAAAAAACATTTAGAGGCTTAAAAACAAGTAAATACCATTAGTAACTTCATAGAACATTTCTGCCCGGCGCCCCCTCCATAACCGATTCACATAAACCAAAAGAGCATTGTTCAATAATTAATTGTGCAACTTGCAGAAGCCCCCCTCTAAAAATGCAATTAGACCAGCAAAAACGCAAGACAAGACAAAACACCCGCCGAACTTGACCAGCTGTCCACCATCGTTTCCTTTAATTTGGAGCCAGAAAATCCATACAACTCAAACACCGTGAAATTATTTAAATGTCCACACTAAGGAACCTATTACTACTCTAACCACTATGTGAATGAGGGGGAGCACTTTACGGATCCCACCTCCAATAAGGTAGCGATTCGGCATTATCCCCCCAACTGTGATGCGCTTCCTGGAAGGGATCATAAATGACGTGCCTGGAACTTTTCCCCAGCCACCAGGCAAGCTTAGGGACGCTTTCCTTGAGGCTAGGTACCCCTACCCCAATGTGGTTGAAGAAAAGGAGGGGAGAGGGGCGTTGGAAACAGTGGTTAGGGAGCTGGATGAACTCAAGGGGCGCTACGGCGCACTAATGGAAGAATTCATAGACATTGTAAAAGAAGGGGTCGCCGCTGTGGCATTTGAAAAGGTACCTGGTTGAATCACTGGCCATGCATTTTGTAAACGAGGATGATTGGAGCAGCATAAGCGAACCTACTGCTAAAACATGGGGATCCAGTTGTCCACTCTGTTGATTAGATCCAGAATCAGCTTTGCATATTCCCTTTTTCTCTTCGGGGAGGGTGTTTAGCATCCAGCACACACTATAGTTGAACCGCCTTGTCTTTTGAGAGTGGACCGACTGGTTGCGGTATTAGACTGAAGTCTCCATGTTTTGCCAGAATACTAGTGTTGTAAAGGTCATCTGACTGGGTTTGAGATTTTCTGTAGCCTGATTTTCCAAACTCTCTATCATATTTAGAGGTGTAGCTGTGGTCGGAGAGGGCTAGTTCGCTTGCTACCTGAATTAACTCACCCAAACGCTTTTTTCTCCTTTTTACCCTCTTTTCCAATTTTCCCTAATATCGAGGGGAACTCGAATTATGTCTATTACTATAGGCTTTCTCATTATTTTTTTCCCTAAACCTCCCCTTCTCCGGGGGTTCATTTTAGGCTTCTTTTCCCAAAAAAAGGTGGAAAAAACATGTTTGTTGGAGGCCAAAAGGAAAAAATTAATTCTGTATCACGATAATAAGGTTTTTTTAACCATTTTAGTTATTGGGACACCCGCTTACAAAAAGGGCAGGCTGAAAGGTGTCAGTCGGCAGCTGCAACCACATGTATTACCAGAAAAGGCCCTTAGGATGCGGGGGATAAAAGTTTTTATAAAAATGATGCCTCTGTTCTGTTGAACAAAAGTATTTTTAGAGTCTTTTGATTGGTTCATTAGTGGTGGGCAAGGTGGCTATAATTGGAGAATGAATGTTCAGAGTGGGTTAATGAGTGTTTGAAGGTTTTTCCAAAGCTGGAAAAGAAATACGTTGTAACTGCTAGGTACTATCGGCTTCCTAAAAAAATGTTAAGCAGAATCAAAGTAAATAAGTTAAAAATGGACATTGACATTGAAGCCCTGCTGCTCCGTGGGGAGAGCAAGCCAGGACCCAAAATAACACTAAGCGGTTTTTGCGAAATTCAAATCAACAATAAGCTAAAAGAAATTGAAAATAAAGAAGTGAGAAAACAGATCGTCCAACACACCATGATTCACAACCTACTATACGCAGAAAGAAAAGACCTTGAAACCACAGAAAAGAAGAAGAGTGCGAAGCAAAAAAGGAAAGAAGAGGAAGAATTCGAAGAGGAAGTATTCCAACGCTTCAACAAACTACGAGAACTAAACGGCCTCCCCCCTATCAAAAAAAGAGAAGACCTAGACCTAGCATTCAGCAAAATCCTAACAGAACTAAACGAAAAAATCGCCCAAAAAGCAAAAACAAAAAAATAAGACTTTAAACCATTCAAAAAACAAAAACGCCAAAATCCACATATAAAAGCCAAAAAGAGTCAGACAAAAAACCACAAATAAAGAAGAGCACCAGAACCAAAAAATAAATTCGTCAAGTAGAGGAAGACTTACAAGAATTGTTGCCAAGAAAGCTAGGCTCCGGGGAGCGTTTAAAAATTATGAGAGTGAAAAAGATTAGAAAAACTGTTAAGGTGAGCGTCTTACTCCTAACAGTTGGACTCGCCTTAATACTATTTTCCGCTGCCCTGAGCAATTACTACGCCTTTGAGATACGCCCAGTTAGCGGAGAACAGGCCTGGGCTAAGGGCGAATGGGTTCTTGTCCCCCCAAAGGGATACTTCATAAAAGTCATAGCCGCCGATGCAGGTGACACTATAGGAGGCTCATACCAAGCCTCGGAGCGTTTCCACGTATTCCTACTTGACGATGAGAACTTCATAAAATTTGTATGCGGAGCACCCAACTATGCACCCCTATCCTCCACACTGTGGTCCACAGCAGCCTGCTACTACGGAGCCACACTAAAAGACGGCCACTTTTTCGTCGTCATCCACAACCCCACAGATCGCATCGCCCTACTGTACTCCTGCTGCCACTTCTACGACACAGAGTCCATACCCTTCCCCAAAACTGAAAGCTTTATCCCTCCACTTCTACTGGTGCTGGGAGCACTATTTTCAATCGTCGGGTCAGTATTCCTAGTCTGGAAAAGTTTTATCAAAAACACTGTTTTCAAGTTATGTTTTGCTTAAATCGTTTATTTTCTCTGTTAAACGCTTTTTTAACTTGGGCGACGACGGTTATTGGTAATCTTTGTACACTGCCAATTAATCCTTCTCTTAATTTGGTGTTTAGTTTTCGAGCTTCTTCGTTAAGATAGTTAAGTTTTTCTATAGACTTTCGTTAAGAGGTAAAAGATTTAATACGCCCTCCTCTTAACAGAAAAAGAAAAAAAGGCTATCCTAGGGTCTAAAAAGACGATAAAAAATGAAAGTTTCATGAACTGTTGGAACCCTTTTTATTCGATGTTATGCTTCCGTGGTATCATTTTTCCGGATTATGTATTGTTCCTTTTTGGTGGAGTGGGAGGGGTGGGTGGCAGAGGTTTTAGACGCTGATGGTGCTGTTGCAGGGCTCTGTCTGTCTGTGGACTTCCCAATTAGGAGGGGTCCTCTCAATTGAGGTTTAATTTTTGAGTGCCGTTCGGCTTTAAGTATTAATTTTTAATCTTTAATTTTTGAATTAGGAATGTGTTCCGCTAGAAATTTTTTGGTCTTCCAAGGGTTGGTTACTCATCAGCTTTAATCCACCTCTGTCGCCCAGTTGGTCATCTTTCTCAGGATGTCTAGCCGTATTTTTTCCCTAATTAGCTCTGAAATTTTTTTCCTCAGTTCTCTGGGGGATACTTGGAGTCGCACTTCGTCCCGCAAACAGCGGGTAGGCAATTCTCTTAGACTTGTTATTTCATTTATGAGGTCTGTGATTTTTAGGTTGAGTTCCATTAGGTTGCTTACTTCGGAGTGTTCTACTCTTGTGGATAGGTTGTACTTCATAATTTTTATTTTCAGCTCTCGGAGCTCCTTTCTCTTCTGATTTATTTGCTCCGTTATGTCCTTGAACCTCACCTCGGAGGGGGAGTCCTTGGGCTCTATAAACTCTGAGTTCCGGAGGCTTACCAAACCCGCAATTTCTTCTATGAGTCTTGCTCTTTCCTCCAATAATTCACCTAGCTTCACGACAAACACCTCTACCCTAACTTTGGCTACTCGTTACTTTTGAACAAAAAAAGTTAAAGTTTAAAATATATAACTATACAAAAAAACGAAAATTTTACAAAAAAGGTCAGCCGACAAGTCCACCACTTACCCTACTGATTAGCTTCAACTCTGTTCACCATTAAACCACGCTTCTCCTTCTCCTCCAAGAACCCCCTCCTCCTAGATCCGTTGAAAAAGTTTTATTTTTCAATTCCCTCACCATTTTAATGAATTTTTTGCAATTTTACATTCTTAATTTGAAAAATTTTCAAAAAACAACCAATTTTTTGGAAAAATTAAAATTATTCAACAGAACCCTTCTTAGAGCTCCTAAACCCGCCGCACATAAAACCCACGTGAAAAGGAAGTCAAAAATCCAGAACCACCCTGAAAGTTAACAAAAAATAATATAAAACCAGAACATCATAAAACATACCCTCATTGGAAGTATCTGAAAATTACGAGACTACTTTGCCAAGATTCTTACAGAAAAGAGTTGAACTTGCTTGGATTTAGAGAAAAATCCCTTTTTAACATCCAAATGATTTTGTGTTCCCCCAAGAAATTTCGCCCCTTTTTTGGTGTTTTTTCATGGCTTCGAACTTCTCTGGGATAGATGGTATGTTTGAGTCTTGGACAGGTAGAGCCCCTGATGGAGCCGTACATTTACATATATTGAATGCATATATTTTTGTTATCATACGGAGATCTCCCCAGTTTGAAAAGAGTCTCTGCTGAGGAAAGGTTAAAAATGTTAAGAGCCCACGCTGGGCATCGTGAAAGCTTAACTATGGGACAGCTCTCAAAAATTACCGGGCTTCACGCCGCAACCGAACAACCAGCACTTGAGAATGCTTATAGAAGCGGGACTGGTAATAAAAAAGAGCGTTGCTGGCGAAATCCGACTCAGCATAAATGACGAGCCCTACGTGAGGGCGAAACTAATTCAATTCTTGGAAGAGCTTATACGCCACAACATTCTCCTAAAACTAGGTGAAATCGAAAAGCTATTGGAAACCAATAAGCCAGCCCAGTTGGAAAACGCTCGCAAAACTCTGGAAAACCTAATTAAGTGGTATCCTCATCAGCTCAAAGAAAGGTTCAGAAACGATATAGCGGAATTAGCGGTGGAGCTGGGTGGAAACCCGGCGATAGATTCGCAGGATCTTTGCTATGGTTTTTTTTTGCCGCTATGTCCTGATAATTTATGGTTTTATCGGTGTTTTTCCTCAATTTTTAATATTTCCATCCCATTTAAGTGGTGAGAAACAGTTTTGAGAACAGCCAAAAAAAAAGGGCCCAAAAACACGAGATTTTGCGAATCTATCGCCCGGAGCGACACTAGACTCAACCAAGCAGTGGAAACCTGCCTTAAACACATACAAATCCTTCTCCAAGACAGGGGAATCAATCTCGAAATCCACAAACGCCCCAGATATCGGTTCTACGTAGCAAACCACCCCTACCTTCAGAGCTACTTTGAGAAGTTGAGATACTCACAACAAGCATCAGAAACACTCGCAGAAATGACAAACACTCTAACAATACACTGCGAAAAAGTCATTATTCTAAAAGAGAAATACACAGAAAACCACCACACCACACTACACCAACCACTACATTCACTAACCCGGATAAAGAAACACTACAAGAGATGGGGCAGAAAAGGATTAACCCGCCACATTCAAAAACTAGCATCAATCCACCCCCAAACAGAAATCGCAGAAAGCTTCTACGACAAGTTCAACTACACCAAAATTTGGGAAAAATCATCGCCAAAACAGTGAGAGAAAAGCCCATACTCACAGTGTACATCACCGTAAAGATTTGGAAAGCAACTGCACGTAGGATGAAAGCCGCTCAGTAAACAAACCAGTGAAAGTGAGAGACAGGTTCCGCATAATGGTGTAATTAATCACTGCCGACACGCCTCGAAGAGCAAAACTGTGAGATTCCCACCAAGCGATTCGAGACGAAGCGCTCAAGTCGCCAGGTTAACGGTAAAATGATGGTCCCGGTAGCAACCTCCCATACAGGAGGAATTAAGAAAAACATGAATAAATCCTACCTCAGACGCGTTTTCTAACACCACCCACTCAAACAGCCAACCAACCCTTGAGTGAAGTCCCGAATCTTCAACCACCACCGAGCCTTTAAAACGGCTCGAATAAGGAGTCCAAAGAGCCGATTACTTTAAATTTAACACCCCGAATAATTATTATGGCAGGAGAAAAGCGAAAAAATGAGTTCCATCACACCCGAACTGTACGACTTTATCATCAAAGTCGTTGAAGACAAGGTAAAAGAAATAAAGGTAACAAGAGAGGACTTCGACAAACTAACAACATCAGTAAGCCAGCTGGCGGAGGCGCAGCGTAGGACAGAGGAGCGCTTGGAGCAGCTGGCGGAGGCGCAGCGTAGGACAGAGGAGCGCTTGGAGCAGCTGGCGGAGGCGCAGCGTAGGACAGAGGAGCGCTTG
>JAHQXB010000161.1 GCA_029856435.1 Candidatus Jordarchaeia archaeon | reverse complement strand
GGTGTAGCGGAGGCCGCAGCTCTTGCACTTGTACTCCTGTGTGGTTGAGGCGTCCCTGTACTGTCTTGTGCCGTTTTTGCGTGAGGGGGAGCCGCAGTTGGGGCAGGGGAGTTTGCCAGACCACATCTTAAGCTTCTGCTTAACCCTAGTATCGTTCGGCTTCTCCAGGGCTTCCTTGATAAGTTAGGAAGATGAATCCAAACAAATCACCGTAGCTATTTACAAAAGAAGAGGAGCTTATAAATCTACCCATGATTGGTGACTCCAGGTTAACTGTGCCCAAAACTGCACTAAAAACTTTTTACGCCCAACTTTCTTAATAGGTTTGTTTGAGTGTTTTTATTATGCCAATGCTCATGAACATAGTCGGATTGTACAACACAAAAAGGTAAGAGCGTCGACTAGATTTTCTAGGTTCTGGTGACTTTTTTCCATGCGGAGAGAAACACTGCAAATGATGGCATTCCAGCGACGGGAATTATTGTGAAGGCTGTTTCCAAGAGTTCATCTTCCGTAGCTCCTGCTCTTATGGCTCCTGTTAAGTGCATAACTGTAGCTTCAAAGTCGTGTAGAGCAGAGGTTACAGCAGCGTGCATAAGCAACTTATACCTCTTAGAAATTTTACCATCGTTCACTGTCATTTCGTGGAGTTTTAGAAATGTTTTACAAAGCTCAGCGTTTTTCTCCTCGATGAAAGCAACGGGATCTAGTACCTTGCCGAATTCCTCCTTGAAAAATTCAAGACTCTTTTTTATTTCTTCATCTTTATCCATTTTCACACCTTCATTAAAGGAACTTTGCTAATGCTTCTCTGCCAGTCATACCGAGAGTAATACCCAGTTCTTTAGCCTTGGTTGTAAAAGACTCTATGTTTGTTTTTAAGGCCTCTTCAAAGGAAGATATCCCCTGAACTCTGGCGGCGGCTATTCCCCGCTCTTCCATAGCCTTAATATCAAAGTTTCTGCAAACTATCAAACCCTTCTTACCAACTAGAATTATTATCATCGCCTTCTCCGGCTTCTGCGGGTTTCCAACACTTAATCCCAGTGCTGTGCCGTTTTCCAATTCTATTGATTTTAACTCGATGTTCCAAAACATTCACATTACACCTCCGATTCTTTAATAACCGGTTAGAATAATTCTCTTAACCAACATGTTAAATCAATTTAACCTTTTATCTTTTCAACAAATTAATTTGAAATATTTTAATTCTAAGAATCATCCAACTGTTTCCTCCTCTGTAGCTTTAAATTGCTCTTCTACCCCTTGTTTCCTTCCTTTGAGTAATTGGTAGAAAAATACGGCGGTTAACATTTGAAATACAAAGCCGACAGCTACTGGTAGGGGAACTAAGCCCTTAAACGATGTGGTGGCTATTCCAAGAGCAACTGGAAGGCTTTTCATCCCAGAGGAATAGGTTAATGCGATAGTTTTTTTAAACGTAAAGAGTTTGCTTGATAAAACGTAAGCGCTAAAGAACAGGATTGGAAAAATTAAAACAATAGACACTATAAGCGGCAGTATTAAGGACATGTTTTTAAGTAAAACTGGCACCTCCGTGTTAATTGAACCGAACATTAGAAAAATAGCTGAAACGGCAGAGATCACTGTACAAAGCGGTAGATACTTCCCTACATCCTTCTTTCTTCCGAGAACCTCTCTAAGAAGCATTCCTCCCAAAATTGGTAATAGAACAGTGTACAACAAGTTAATAAACATTTGAAGAGCATCAATTGTTACAAAAGCCCCCGCCAACCAAACCATTAGTAAGGGAATGAGAAAGGGGGCAATAATCATAGTGCCAGCACTTATAACAATCGCGAGGGGAACATCGCCCTCCAACACCCCCGTCCAAACAATGGCCATACCCGCAGCGGGAACAGTACCTATCAAAACCAGACCTGTGGCAATCTGCGTCAAATTATTAACTTGATTTACAAAATTCGTTATAAAAAGAACTGGATTATACTGTAGTAGTGGTAGGATTGAGAGAGTAAAGTTTGAGAGGGTTGAAGGCATAAACACCAATAGAAATATTGAGGAGAGGCCCCAACAGAGTATTGGCCCCACTAAAAGATTTACCGCTAAACCAAGACAAAAGCCCTTAACATCTTTTAACGCCCCACCGAAACTACGAAAAGTTATTGTGAACCCCATTGGGGCAATCATAATTATTACCAACGGGTTAGTATATCTCTCCAATATTTCGCCAGGAAGGCTTGGTGTAAAGTATTCGATAACATTTTTGTAGAAGGGTGGGGTGTAATCCTTAATTATGTCCCAGGGCGTAAACATAAGGTAACCAATTACTACTCCGAGAATGAGAGCAGAAACAATCAGATATGCGTATCTCCTCCTAACGGAATCAGCGAATTTGTAAATCATTCCCACCATATTCCTATATTTATTATTTAATCTGAATTCAGAAGATTCACACTATAAAGCTATATAACCATATAGTCATATAACGATATAAGGCAATTAACATACCTTTTTAAACATTTAAATATTTCGGACAAAAATCAATTGTTAACAAATTCATTGTTGAAAAAAGGTTTAAATAATAAATCGTTATATTGATGTATAGCGATATAACTCTGAAGATGGTGAAAAAAATGGATAAGTGTGGTATCTGTGGCAAAAGTGGCGAAAATGTGAGTCTGCTTTGCGGCACACATCGCAGTTTAGGAAAAATTTGGCTGTGTACCGAGTGCTGGAAAAATGAATTTAAAAAAATTTTACCTTCCGGTGGCTCCAGTGGTGGATGCTGTTAATGATCAAAATAAACTCGTATTAAATGGACAATTAAAAATATGCTTTTATACATAAACCGCCCTAAAATGGCGCAGACTCAAATTGTAGAAATTAGAGTTCACTTTCTTCTTCTATTCAGGTAATTCACGTCAAGTGTCACGATTCGTTAAAAATACTCTTCAAAAGGTCTTTTCCCCGAAATCTATTCTCAGTTTGAAGCATTTCTCCCTTCTCAGTTATATCCATTTAAGCAGCCCTGAGTATCTTTTCCTTCTTGAAAATTTAACTTAAGGCCGCAAGACTGTCAGAGAAGAATTTGGCAAAACACTTGATTCGCATCCATAAGGAAAAAGGCAAAGCTGCAAAACTTTCCTAAAAACAAATTTTATAGCATTACTGTTTTATGTCTTGCTTTAAGAGATTCGAGTTGAGATCGAGGTACTGCTTCTACACTCTCAGAACCTAATATTTCCTTTTATATAATTTTTAAACGCGTTTAGAACCTTTCTCCAAACAATGAAGCGCTTCTTTTTAAGTTGTTGAAACAGAAAGCTCAGTGAAACATAGAAATTCAAGTAGGCTTTCTTCACCCACTTTATAAGTTCTGATGGTGAAGGATAAGTGCCGTCGTTTATCGTAAAAACCGGTTTTAAGGCGTCGTACTCGCTCCAATCCTTGGTTAAAAGCTGCATACTATCGGTGTTTTCAATGATTTGGAAGAGTTCTGTTCCAGGGTATGGGGTGCATATAGTGAATTGGGCGTAGTCCGGTTTTAGAAACTTTGCGAAACTAATAGTTTTTTTAATGGTGTTTATGGTTTCCCCCGGGAAGCCGATTATGAATGAACCTATTATCTCCATACCCACTTGTTTGGTTATTTTAAATGCCCTTATTATCTGGTCTAATGTGGTTCCCTTCTTCATACGGTCCAGTATTTCTTGGGAGCCGGACTCCACGCCGTAGTATATGGAGTTACAGCCTGCCCTCTTCATTTTTTCAAGTAAACTGTGGCTGATGGTGTTTACCCTGGAGGAGCAATTCCAAACTATGTCCAGTCCCCTCTTAATTATTTCGTCGCAGATCTTTTCCGCCCGCCTCTGGTTGAGGGTGAATGTATCGTCGAGAAACTCAATGTTTCTAACACGGTAGCTTTCAGTAAGTTTTTCCAGCTCATCTGCCACATTCTCTGGGCTTCTGCCCCTCCACCTTTTACCGAATAGTTTTGATGAGGCGCAAAAAACACACCCGTACGGGCAACCTCGGCTTGTCATAACGGTTGCGTAATGGTACTCGCCGAATGTGTACTTGTTCATGGGTAGAAGGTGGAAGGCGGGAAAGGGAATACTGTCAATATTTTTAATGAGCGGCCTATCCTGATTTCTTCGAACATTTTCTCCGTCCCTGTACGTTAAGCCTAATATCTCCGAAACTTCACCTCTTCCCTCAAGAGCCTTTATAAGCTCCACAACCGTTTCTTCACCCTCACCTCTCACAACATAGTCCACATAAGGGTAGCCTTCAAGAGTTTCAACATCTGTAAACGAGAAGTGAGGACCACCCACCACAGTTTTGGCACCATAATTTTTAGCTATCTCCAAAACCCTGAGTGCATCAAAGAAAGCTGGCGTGGCACCTGTGACACCGACAACATCGGGTTTCCAAACTCTTATCTCTCGTTCGATTTCTCCAAAGCCCAAGTTTAGAGCCTGCGCATCAATAATTCTGACATTCACACCCGCTCTCTCAAGCGAAGAGGCTAGATACGCAAGCCCAAGAGGTGGGGAGGTAGTGCCAAGAATGTTGAGAATAGCTGAAACAGATGGCGGAAAAACAAACAAGACACGCATACAGACCACATCCCTCCTAAATCTCAGCCACCTTTTCCTCCTCAAATTCAGTCTTGAGTTTGTAGAAAACATCCTTATTGTATATACATCCCGGGTCTGGGGCGGTGACGTCACCGAAATATCCGTAGGCTCTTGCTCTGCATCCTCCGCAGACATCTCTGTACTCGCAGGTTTTACATCTTCCCTTTAACTTATCCCTGTTTCTAAGCGTTTGAAGAATGGGGTGGTTATCCCATATCTCTTCAAACCTCTCCTCTCTGAGGTTTCCCAGTTTTATTGGTAGAAAGACACATGGCTGTAGAGTGCCCTCAGGCTCAAGGGCCGCATACATTCTACCCGCCCCACAACCACCAATGAAGTCGCCCAAGTTAGTGAGTTGCCCCATTAGTGTGGGGTTGTAGAAGTGTCCCGGTATAATCTTCTTTTCCGAATCTTTCTCTTCTTGTAGAGCCACTCTGGCAAATTGGGGTGCGGTGGATAAGTACTGTAGTTTACCACCACTTTTCAATCTGTTCCACAGTATTTTGAGAAGTTCTTCCCTATCTTCGGGTGTTAGGTCGTTTTCTATCATGAAGTATCCTCTACCGGTTGGAACGAAGTTAAAAATCATGTACCAGTCTACACCAATCTCCTCACATAATTCAGCGATCTTGGGAACTTCTTCATAATTCGTTTTTGTAGCAGTGGTCGAGATCTCAACGAAGAGGCCGTTTTCAACACAATTTTTAATAGCCTGGAGTGTTCTCTCATAGGCTCCAGGCACGCCGCGGAAACTGTCGTGGGTTTTGGCGCTTGCGCCATCTAGGCTTATCTGAACAAAACCCGCACCGAGGTCTGCAAGTTTTTTAGCAACCTCCCTAGTTATGAGGGTGCCGTTTGTTGCAACAGCTGTGAATACTCCGTTGTCCCTCAGCCTCTTCATAGTGTCGAATAGGTCTTTCCGCATTAAGGGTTCTCCTCCCGAAAATGCAACAGCAGTAACTCCGGCGTCGGCAAGTTCATCAGCGGTGTTGAGTGCTTCCCTAGCGCTGAATTCGTCGGGTAGGGGCTTTCCGGCTGAGGCGTAGCAGTGCTTGCATCTCAGGTTGCAGGCGTAGGTGTAGTCCCACACAATAAGGAAGGGGGCTCCGGGAACGAAGGGCTTTTTTACACCATATTTTGCTATACCCCTAATTACGTCCACGAGGCCCGTGCGCCAATAGGGGTCTTTGAACCTGGTTTTTAAATCTTCTTCTGAAACTCCAAATGCTGCGCCGCCTCTGCTTATAGCCCACCGAACAATGGGTAGGGTTATGTGGCTGCAAGTAAAGCAAGCTTTTTCTCGAGCTTCTGAGAAAAGTTCTAGGGCGATGTTTAAACTGCTTTTTCCATCTATTCTACATTTACGGGTTAGTCTTCTTAACAGGAAACGAATGAATCTGTTGTCAATTGTAGATTTTAAAACTTCTATTGAGGGGATTGTGCTACCCATTTTTAAACCTCCTACCAGCCCTTTACCCCCTTTTTTTGGGGTTTTCTTCCGGAGTGTTACTTTTTGTATATTTGTGAACTTTAATGGTGTTTAATATTATCGTTTCATATTTATCAATTTGAAAATTATCGGCGCTATTAACGTCATATTGCCATTAATCAATATATCTTGTCTAACAAGCATACTATTTAAATTTTTTTATCTATGCTATTCTTTAATATAAACATATTACCTATTAGAATAATCCTTCGCTCGCACTACCCATAATGCCTTTATTCTTGGAATAGGGAGGTTTGAATTTTTGTGTGGAAGGCTCTTTTTAAAAATAGTCATGTGCTGAGAAGGTGCTATGTTTGAGTCTTTGTTTTTTGGCCGGTCTCTTGTTTTTATGTTTAGTTGCAATTTGTTTTTGGTTCGGTTTTTGTTTTGCAGTTTTTGGTTTGCTTGTTGAAGTAGTCCTACTGTTCCTCGGGAACGTTGGAGCACGTTTTTATCATAATATAACCATTTATCAATATATTTAAATATTTAAACTTTTACATATATAAATGGGATGAAAATCCCATCTCCACGAAAAATTAAAACCGAGGATGAATTATCATGTCGAAAATCAAATTAGAAATTTTTGTTCCTATAGAGTTATGTGGTTGCTACTATTTGGAATTTCTAGACCGCGTGTGGACTACTTCCCTAAAATACAGGGACCATATTGAATTTATTTTGAAATCCTCTCTTTCTGAGGAAGCAAGAAAGTACAATATTAAAGATGTAGGCGTTGTGATAAATGGAACCAAAAAGTTTGTTAGAAATGTCCAGCCAGAAATCTTGGATGAGGCGATACGGGAATCCATACTAAGATCAAAAAATATTCCCAATTAGTTTGAAACGGGGGGCTCTTCTACCTGTAGGTGCTT
Organism: Candidatus Jordarchaeia archaeon; assembly: GCA_029856435.1. Taxonomy (GTDB): domain Archaea; phylum Asgardarchaeota; class Jordiarchaeia; order Jordiarchaeales; family Jordiarchaeaceae; genus Jordiarchaeum. The sequence continues at coordinate 7,041 of JAHQXB010000161.1, read as the reverse complement.
AGTATTCAGATACTACTGAATTAAGGTTTAGGATTTGCAGAATCTTATACCTATGAGAATTCTTTTTTGGCGTTTTGTGTTGCTGGTTCAATCTTTTTGTTTTTGGTTTAAGTTATGCTGTTATATTAGTATATTATTATATAGCAATATTTAAATGTGTTTTTTTCTATATTCAATGTAGTAGGAGTTGATGATCTTTTAACTGGTTAGAAATGTGGGTAGAAAAATACCGTTGTTTAGGTACGTGTGTCAATGGAGGATATGATTATGGTTGATGGTGGGCAAAAGGGGTCTTCCTTAATTAATTTACTTATTCCCCCCAGAGTGAAGGAGATTAAAATATCTGAAGTTCTTCCCTGTTTGACAAGCTCTGAGAGGATAAGGGTTGTGGGAACCACTAGTGAAAATCTGGATGATTTGCTTCCCGCCCTTTACCTTTACCTTCCCCAGGCCACATATAATAAGCAGTCAGAATCTATGAGCTTCATGTTTCAGGAACATCTAATCACAATTTTTGGTGCGGGGAAAATAACTGTTACAAATCTTAAGGATAGGGAAGAAGCCGAAAACGTTTTGAGATATGTTAAGGATCTTTTGAATCGCGCTTCTATCTATGTGAATCGTCACGGGAAGATATCTCCAGAGTTGATGAGTTGTAAAACTAAGTTGAGCCCCATAGAACTCAATAAATTTTTGCCCAAAAAGGATTGTGGGGAGTGTGGAGTTTCCACATGTTACGGGTTTGCAATAAAGCTGGCAACTGGGGAAAATTCTCCCCGCGCTTGCCCGTATTTGGATAGTGAAAAGTCTGCGGAGATTGAGAAGAAGATTCACGTTATCCAAATTTAGCATGATAACTCATTTGGATTATTTTAAATGAGGAATCTTCAATGTGGTCAGGTTTGGAGAAGAAGGAGGATTTTTTGTATAAGAGTAGGGTTGAGTTGTTTAAAGCCTTGGCTGACGTAACTAGGTTGAAGATTCTAGATATTTTGAGGAGTGGTGAGTGCTGCCAATGCGATATTTTGCCCCACGTTTATAAGTCTCAATCTACTGTTTCCCAACACATTCAAATCCTAAAAGATTGCAACATATTAGAGCACAAAAAAATTGGGCAAAGAGTAGAGTATAAGGTAAAGGATCTGCGAATATTTCTCGTTCTAAAGCTGGTTGATGAAATTATACTAGAACACCTACGCAGAATATCAGAAACCACAAAGGATATGGAGTTACCGTCTCAATAAAATTACGATATGGGAGTCAAGAGATGACTGATGAAATTAGACTGATAATTAATGACCACTTAAACCCGCATGTCGGATTTGCAATGGATGAAACAATCATGATTCAGGTGCATAATTCTCTGGGGCCAAGCACCATTCACTTTTGGAGTTGTAAACCGACATTAAGCGTTGGTGACGACGCATTAGAGGAGGAGGAAATAGACGTCCTCAAAAAGCATGGAATTGAGCTTGCTAGGAGGCACACCCTTGGTCCCGGCTTCTACGTCGATGAAAACACGCTGATATTCAGCTTCATTATCAACACGAAGAATTTTGATTTGCCCAAGAATATCCGGGAAACTTATGCGGCAATTTATAGTCCCATAATAAGAGCCGTTAGATCCTATGGCGTACCTTGCATGTATGAGGATCCCTTTTATCTAGTTGAAGATGGGAAAATTGTTTCGCAGGCAACCCAATTCTGGTACTATGATGTACTCGTTTTTCAGGGAGTTGTTTACCTTGATACAAATTTCACAGTTCCCAACAGGCTAAACCTGCTTCCCAGAATAATTACAAGCATAAAAAACAGGTATAAAGAAAGCTTATCCAAAGAGGAGTTCATCAAGAACACCTGCATTAAAATAATTAACGACTTCAAAGTAAAACTGGTAAAAGGAGACTTAACGCCGCAGGAAAAAGAGTTCCTTAAAACAGTTCTCGAAACCAAGTACACAACAGAAAAATGGCTGCTTTACGGAATCCCTCCCCTAGCCTACGGAAAACTGTTAATCGAACTGCTTTTAGACAATCCCCCAACAGGAATATGCTCAGAGACTGAGGAAAATGTTAAAAAAGCAATTGAACAGTCAGGAGAAGAACAAAAAATAGAACTCAGAATCTGGAGAAAAGGAGAGGCCCGCCCCCCAGGAACCATGGTTTCAAAAGGCCTAATAGAGGCAGGGAAAAACTCCCTAATACCCGCCGTAATTATTAATGGAACTCTAAAATTCACAAAAACATCCCCCTCACAAGAACAAATCCTAGAAAGCATAATGGAAGAAATGGACAAAATTAAATAACTCCAAAAATTTACGTTTTTTGCATGTTTTTTAAAACTTGTTCGCTTTTTTTGATGAATTTATCAATTTGTTCGTTGTAGACTCGGTAATAATTCCATTTACCTTTTACCCTTCCTTTTATTAATTTGGCTTCTTGAAGAATTTTAAGGTGGTGCGATATTGTTCCCTGAGAAATGTCCAAGGCTACATTTAATTCGCAAACACACATCTCCCTAACGGCCAGCATTTTCAAAATTTTTAGACGATTATGATCCGCTAAGGCTTTAAAAAACTTGGGTCCAAACTCACATAGTATGGTTTTATCCATTTCCTCTGATAGTTTCTTTAATTCATCTGCATATTTTTCGCATTTTGCTGAGCACTCGTCTTCTTCGATTAGGCGTGCTAAACGCTCCATTGATTCACTTCCTAAAATTGATAAATATCAATATGAGACGATAATCTTAAATATAATTGTTTATCATAGTAAGACCATTAATTTATTTATGTTGCATAGGCATCTTTCACAACTAAAAAGATTCAGATAAAGATTATGCACATGGCGGATAGGCATAACATTAAATTTAAACACCCCAATTTGCAAGTTACTGTGGCAACGTTATATTTGCATTCATCGATAAATTAAGTATGCGAATTAGCCAAAAATCAATACGGTAATCCCCCAAAAGGTGAGAAATCAACATGTCCAACAAGAGTATCGAAAAGCTTTCACTCCTAGACCGGTTTCTAACCCTGTGGATTTTTCTAGCAATGGCCATAGGTGTCTTACTAGGTGCCATGTTCCCTGAAATCTCTGGATTTCTCAACGAACTGCGTCTAGACACTGTTTCACTGCCCATCGCTATTGGACTCATATGGATGATGTACCCGCCCCTTGCCAGAGTAAAATATGAGGAACTCTCGAGACTCCTAGGAGCTAAGAAGGCCTTCGCGGTCTCCCTTGTTCAAAACTGGATCATTGGTCCAGCATTGATGTTTGTACTGGCGTGGATTTTCCTACCAGACATGCCTGAGTACCGTATAGGGCTCATAATTGTTGGGCTGGCTCGCTGCATAGCCATGGTACTTGTTTGGAACCAGCTTGCGAGAGGAGATAGTGAACTCTGCGCAGTTTTAGTTGCCCTAAACTCGGTTTTCCAGATGATAATGTACTCCATACTAGCCTACATATACATCACCCTGTTGCCTTCATTAATTACCGGGACGCCGACGTGGCTTGCGGAATCAGGCTGGATTCTGGGCTTTTTGGGAGTACCTTCATGGATACTGAGCCTGACTGGAGCGGCAGCAGTAAACGTATCCATTATTGACATAGCTAAAGGTGTTATAATCTACTTGGGCATACCTCTATTTGCGGGCATGATAACCAGATACACCCTAATAAGGAGGAGGGGAAAAGAATGGTACGACGGCTATTTCGTTAAGAAGTTGGCTCCAACTGCTCTTATAGGCCTACTCTTCACAGTGGTGATGATGTTTTCGCTTCAAGGCGGAAAAATAATTTCGCTTCCCTACGATGTCCTGAGAATTGCAATTCCACTAGTTCTATACTTCGTCATAATGTTCCTCGTATCATACGCGATGTCTTGGCATCTGGGATTCAGCTATGAAAGTACGGCGACCATAGCCTTCACGGCTGCAAGCAATAACTTCGAGCTGGCAATAGCGGTAACCATAGGAGTCTTCGGCATAGCTTCAGGTCAAGCATTCGCCGCAGTTATAGGACCACTACTAGAGGTCCCAGTACTCATAAACTTGGTGAATGTTTCCTACTGGCTCAGAAACAAACTCTTCAAAAAGGAAATAACCCCCGCACCTAGGGAAATAACTAGATGAAAAAAGAGAGTTAAAATTTCCCCCTTTCTTTTTTGATGATTAACAATAATTGTAATTGTTTGTTTTCCTCCAGTAGATTTCCCCTCTTTTTTCTTAATCCTTGCTAGATTTGTTTTGACTTCAGTTGACGTCACTTAAATTGTGGGCACAGGAACGGGTAACTGGGAATAAGTCTATAATCTTTTTGATAGGTTTCTTTTATGGAGTTTTATTGCTGTAAGGAGGAAGACTGCGGTGAACGCCATGAGTATTCCTATATCTACGGGTATTGGGAAGTATCCTATTCCTTGTGTGGCGTGTCTTGCTAGGTCTGTAAAGTAGGTGAGTGGTGAGAACGTTGCCAATGCCTGTCCCCAACCGGGCATTTGCTCTACTGGTATGAAGATTCCACTGATAAATATTAGGGGGAATTTTAATAATGAGGCGAGCATCATTATGGTGGATGGCATGGATGATGGGGGTGTTGAGAGTAGTATTCCAATGCTGGAGAAGCATAGTGCTGCGATTATTATGCCCAGTATTAGAATTAGGGGATTTTCTATAGTTGCTCCCATAATAATTCCTACTATAATTGGTACCGCGGATATGATGACTCCAAAGATGAATGAGGCGATTATGTTTCCTAGTATTATTGTTGATAGCGTGACTGGCGTGGATACTAGTCTCTCAAGGGTTCTCATGGTGGTTTCCCAAGGTATGATTACTGGGCTAACTGCTGTTGCGGTAAAGAACAGAGTCATTGCCAATAAGCCAGACACAAGCGAATTTATAGGTATGTTTCTTCCTATGGAAAAGGCTAAGAATAAGAATAGGGGGATTAACACTCCAAAGATGATAACTGGACCCTTAAAATAGTATATGCGCATATCCTTTTTTGCAAGTATAAAGGCCCGTCTAATTTGCTTAGTGTATTCCCTACTAAGTGTCATTTTGATTCACTTCCTTGCCTCTATGAGCATAATAAATATGTCTTCTAGTGTTGGGGCAAGAGTTTGAAGGGTTATTATTTGTACGTTGTTTTCTTTAGTGTAATCTGCTAGGTGGGTTATCACTTGGCCGGGACTGCTTGTGTACAATCTAACCTTGTTCCCTATTTTTTTAACCTCCCTTACTGAAGGTATTTCAGCTAACTTTTCCATATTAGGAGACGAAGTAAAACTAACCTCCACCGCGTTCAGTCTTCCAATTTTGGTTCTTAGCCTTTCAGGACTGTCGATGGCTGCGATTTTGCCCTGGTTAATTATAGCTACTTCATCACACAGTAGATTTGCCTCCTCCATATTGTGAGTGGTTAAAAAAATGGTAGCGCCGCCCCTGTTAAGGTCAAGTAGCATGTCTCGTATTATCCTAGCGCTCTGAACATCAAGTGCAGTTGTGGGTTCGTCCAGAAATAGGATTTGGGGGCTGTTTATCAGCGCCATGCAAATTAGGAGTCTCTGTTTCATTCCCCTAGAGAAATTTTTTACTTTCTCATTCTTCCTTTCTTGAAGACCAAATTTCTGAAGCAGTTCCTCGGCTTTGCGTTCTCTTTCTTTTTTCGGTATCCCATAGAGTTCTCCCATGAGCATAAGGTTGCTCCAAGCGGAGAGATCTACATATGCATTTGACGCTTCAGGAACTATTCCCATAACCTCTTTGGCTTTTATAGGTTCCTTCAGAATATCGTATCCCATTATTCGAGCAGTCCCCTCATCCGGTTTGATTACTCCTGTAAGCATTCTAACAGTGGTTGTCTTACCCGCACCGTTTGGCCCGAGAAAGCCAAAGATTTTTCCTTCCTCCACTTTGAAGCTTATGTGGTCAACAGCCCTCAGTTCCCCATAATATTTGGTGAGGTTGTCCACCTCTATGACACTTCTCGAAATGCTATTCATCCCCCTGCTTTCATTCTTCTTCAAGTTTTTTTATTTCTTCATTCACTTTTTCAAGCTCCTTTTCCAAGATTCTCCGATAATCCTTCAAAATCTCTATTCTTTCCTTTTTTGTCAAGGTGTCTTCTAGGCTTCCTTTAAATTCTGTTTCCACATAAGGACTATAACATCCACATATACCCAACGTTTCGTGGAACTTACCTGTTCCAATTCTGCACACTTTACTCATCTCCTCTGGGTTTTAGTAAATCAATTACTATCCTCTTCTTTTTTAGTCTCCAAACCTTTTCTGGAGCTCCACCGCCTTCCTCCTTGTATTCAGCGACCTCAATGATTTCCCCATTCTTTAATTCTGATAAGTGGTAATACAGTCCGGAGGGTGTTAGTTTTTCATTGTTAGCTATTAAATATTCATATATTTCCCTGGTGCTTTTAGCCCCTTCACCTATGAAGTCAATTATTAACCACCGTGTTGGACAGTGAAGCACCCTCATTAGATTCTGCAACTTGCTCAATCTCTCGTCTGAGCGGCTTTCAACACACAATTTTACACACCAAAATATTACAGTCAATAACAATATATTACAGTAAAAGACAATAATATTATAGTTAATAAAACTTTCGAACATTAAACAGAGATTAGAACCAACCCCCCCATCAAAAATAGGCCAACATTACAGGAACTTACACCAAACACATTAACTCTAAATTCAAAGCCTCCTACCCGCCCCCATAACCTTATAAACAGTTATAGAACCATCCACAAATATTGACTATAAGATATACCCTCTGCCGAAATTTTATTCGGGAAATGGAGCATCAGACTAAATCTACTCATTTTGAAACTATTACAGAAGGTGTGCTCAATTTATTCATTAATTTAGCGTGGACAATCCTTAAGCATTGACACTCTCCACGGCTGAAGCCGGGAGATTCTTGCTTCTAAGGTTCTCATAGGTTTGTTGTTCGTTGCCCTTTTTAGGCTCCCACTTCATTCCATTCCACCTTAGAAGTTGGGGGTGTGCCACC
>JAHQXB010000066.1 GCA_029856435.1 Candidatus Jordarchaeia archaeon | reverse complement strand
GAGATTTTGCGAATCCATCGCCGGGAGAAAGCACCCATGAAACTTGAGGGGGAAGACCAAAAGTTACTTAGGTTAATGCTGGGTCAGAATGGTTGGAGTATTGTTTTGTGTTTGAAAATTTCAAATTTTTTGCTGATGCAGAGTGCTTCATTGTGGATCTTGTTTTTATAGGCTTAGGTAAATTAGGGTGAGTGTTATTACTAGTGTTATTGTCCAGAGGGTTAGTATTATTATGTGGGCTTCTGTGGTGTTTCTGATTTTTTGAGTAGTTTCTGCAGTTATGTTTTTCTCGCTTTTTTGGATTATTCTTTGAAGGTCTTTTCTTAGGTTTTTTATGGATTTGAAGGTTGTTATCAGGATTTCGTCGCTGTTTTGTGCAATTTCTGTTTCTACTGGTTTGTAACCTTTGGAGTTTATTGTGTATAGTTTGTAATCTAAATCTTCAATTTTTCCGGTTTTTAAAAATTTAGTGGGGTCTATTACGAGGGCTAGTGCTTGGGGAAACATTTTCTGATACTTTTGTTGGGTGGCTAGGTCTGTTGCGGACATGAATCCTGCCCCCATTCCGGGGTGACTATGCCACCATCCGATTATCGTTTCGCCTTCTCCCCTCGCGTCTAATTCTTCTGCTACTTCGGCCATTTCTGTATCGTCAACAACAACGTATGCTGCTGTGCTTGCATGTTTTGTCATGGTGCTATCTGTTATTACCAGTTTATCTCCAACAATTTTTCCTATAAGGAATCCAGCGGATTCTTTTCTTAGGTCTATTCCTGTAAAATCAATGATTTTTGACAATGCGGAGGGATGTACTACCACCCTCATTCAATATTCCTCAATGATTTTGTTTTGATTAATTGTTTTTGGGAGGATGCCTAAAAATATTTATCGCAATGCATTCCCACATTTGTGGAGGGGATCTTCTTGTGATATTGAGATAAGGGCAGGGTTTCTGGCCGTATTTGAAGGTGAAATAAGCTTTTGGCTGTCTAAAAACATGTTATTATCCTTTTTGGGGAGGTTAATATATGAAGTATTTCTCATTTTTGTGTATCATGTCGAGCACTTTTTGGTATTCCTTTAAGAATTGGTCATAAGCGTCATTTTTTGATGTGATTTTTGGGTATTGTTCAATTATGTTCCAGTCACTTTCTACGTTGTTCTTTGTGAATCTCTCAAGTTTTTTGGTGTCCGCCTTTAGGATTTTTGTGAGTGCAGACTCGCCGTATTTGCCTTCTTTTAGTCCCTTTGCGAGAGGTCCATAAATGGTTCGGTGTTTTCCTCCTAGGACAAAACGTGCTCTATCTAAGCCTGAAACTAGGCGTACTTGGGCTTTAACAAGAGTTGATTCGCGTCCCATAGTGATGGGAAGGGCGGCGCGGTGTTTAATTCTAGCTAATTCTTCAGGAATGAGTACTTTACCTTTTTGGGTGGATATAGTTTCAATTATTTTCTCTATTTCTTTGATGGTTGAAGATTCTAGAGGATCAAAAACCTCTGGACTAATTATGTTAACCAGGGGGGTTGGATCATCTAGTCTCATTTCGGTGGGGTCAAATATGAGAATCCCTATTCGCTCCTCTACAAATACGGGTTTTCCTAAAACTTCTGCTTTACCTAGAACAATTCCTGGACCTATAAGGCAAGACCTTACTATAGAACCCCTTATTAGTGACCAAAGCTGTCTTGAAGTTATCAGGATGTTGCCGTTAAAGTCGGCTTTCCCAAATTCGAAGTTTAATCCGGGGATCTGTGCGTCCATGAGCCAGAATAGTACCCGCTCTTCCAATTAGGATTCCTTCTCCTCTATTTTTATAGGTAAAACTATTCGCTCCCAAAGATAGTCTGTGACTATTTTTTCCACCAATTCTGAGGAATCACCCTCTTTGCCCTCCAAGTTTTTCTTCAAGTATTGTAGGGCTTCTTGGGTTGTTATGGGGGGGAGGTTGAAATCTTGGGATATTTTGTATATTATCCAAGCACCGCTCTCTTCTATTCCCTGACCCTTACTTAACAAGGCTTTGTGCACTTTTCTTACCCTCTCCAGCAAAAAGTTATCTCTGACTGCTATTACTCTCCTCTTGGCAAAGACGAGATCTCTTTCAAGAAAATCGCAGGGCTCCTTAAGGTCCGGCCCCACCATTCCGTTGCGCATTATTGGTGGGGTTACAATTAGGTAATCTGAAACTCCGACTGTTGGTTCCAAGGCAATAGGTTTAGGGGTCACTTCCAAGATTATCTGAGCTATGGCATGTATAGACATTGCTTGCAAAGATTTTTCTAAATCGTCTATTAGTTCATAAACTTTATCTAAGGGAGTGGTGCTACCTTCAGACAATTGACCAACTTTAGTATCAGCCTCAAAAAGGCTTTTGTCTGATGAGTGTTCAAAAGCTTCTGAGAATTTCCTGAGTACTCTTATCAATCTTCTTTTTGCCTGTTGTAGAGCAAGAACGGCCTCTGAGTGAGTGGATTTAAGAACCGCCGCGCAGAAAGTGATGGCGGCATCGTTATTAGTTGAGGACTCATGGGTTTTTTTCCACTTGTTTATAACTGGAACAATGTAGCTGTCAGCCAGCTTGATTCTCTCATGCAGAATGTGCATCGCCTTTTCGACAGGAACACTTTGCTCCCCCTCAATAATTTTTTCCAGATTGTAAAGCTCCCTAGTGTTTTGTACTTTCCTAAACAGATCCCCATAGAGGTACTCTATCCATCTCCCCTCCTGAACCGCAAAATCAAACTCGTAGGAGAGTACGGGCACCACGGGGCTTCCTATCTGTCTTCTTCTATCATATTCCCACAAAATGAGCTCTAGCGCCTTCTCAGCTTTCATGACACCATCGAGTTCCAGTTGGTAAGCAACCTTGCAGAAACTAATGGGACAATTGAAAATTTTTGATAACTCCGCTGGTTTATCTTCAGGCACATTTTTTGCCCGCTCACCCAAATTTTTGTAGGCAAGTTCGAATTCCTCCATAACTGTTGACTTATCATCTTTTGCCCTGCGGAACCAATGCAAATTTTTACACCCCCAAGGCTGGGTAAAAATGAACCTTATTTAGGGGCTTCACGAAAAAGTGTTTAGGTCTCTTCTTAATAATAAGGAGAAATATTAGTATTAAAGGATTTCGTGTTAATGCTACAAAACAAAAAGGCTCAAATTCACGGTGATGCAGATTTATTCGGTTCCATCTCCCTAATAATGCTCCAAATCGTGAAAGAAGCCCTATAAACACCCCTTTTTGAGGCGAAACCGAACAATTCTACATCACCCAAATTCACAGACGATAATTATATAAAAAAAGACGTTGAAAAAAGGGCATATGCCTTTTTTTAACAAGCTAACATACACTTCGCATTCCAGAAAGTATGAAAATGTTCCTCATAGCAAACGCTCATACGCTTAAACGCTTTAGACAGAAATATGAAAAAGTTTTTCGTGAAAAGGAACCAAAAAGTCTTTTCACCCCCTACTCCACCAAAGGTATCGCAAGCTTCAAAGTAGGCTGACTTTTTTAAGGAACTTCCTTTTTATTATGTTTGTCTCCTCCTCCGAAGACAGTATGCCCAAAACATTAATCGGTGAGGTTTCCTCTTTCATAAACCATAAATTATATCTTAATTTAGAAATAATATAATATCTAGCTAGGTTTTTTAGCATGTGGAGGATTTAAATGGCTACAGAAAAGGTATCATGCGGGCACTGTGGTGGACCGCTTAAATATTCTTCGGGTGAAATTGTTGTTACATGCCCTTATTGTGGATACACGGTTGTTATAGATGTGGGTAAACCTTTTACACTAGAACATGCACTGCTTCCTAGCAATTTTGATAGTAAAAAGGCGGTAAACATTGTCAAAAATTGGATGAAAGCCAGCTTTATAGCACCTGGAGATTTATCTTGGCGGGCGAAGTTCACTGATGTTCAGTTGTACTTTTTACCATTTTGGGTTGTGCCGGTAACCGCGACCTCTACCTATAGGGGACTATTTGAACGTATGGGTCCCCGTATAGAGAAAAAGGGCACAATAAATAAACGTTATAATTGGGTAATATTCGCGCAACGAAAGACAGAGTTTCCAACCCGTGAATTTGATATTCCTCTGGAGGGAAAAATGCCTTATGATTTTCGAAAAATTCCTGAAGGAGCTAAAGTGTTGAATAGCGAAATTGGAGAAGACGAGGTTATTGAGATAGCTAAACAGCAAATAAGGCATGACCACGAGTTTCTAGCAAAACAGGAGGCGGACAGACTCATTGAAATAGAAACAGAGTTTAAAACAGGTAAACCTTATTACCTTCACGCCCCAATCTGGATAATAAACTATAACTACAAGGGCAAAAACTACCAAGTACTACTAGATGGCTCCAGAGGAGAAGTGATTAAAGGAGACCTTCCCACAAAATTGTTTTAAAAAATAGTGATATTCCCCCTGAGTCAAGGACTTCCAAAATTTTAGACGTAAAAACAACTTTTTAAGAATAAAATTAGTTTCGACTAAGCGTCGCAAGTATGGGTTTCATTTTTCTCCCTTTTTGAGGTATGTTCCTGAAGAGGTGCGGTTAATTTAAATTTTGGGAAGAATTATGTTTAGGAAATGAATGAATGGGAAGACAGAAATGGCTGGGCTTGATTTCCTCTTCGCTCCCTCATCTGTTGCCGTGATTGGTGCCTCAAGGCATGAGGGGAAGGTTGGTTACAGTGTTTTTAAGAATATTGTATCCAGCAATTTCCCGGGAAAAGTATATCCTGTTAATCCCTCGGCGGATGAGATTCTGGGTCATAAAGCGTATAAAAGCATACTGGATGTTAACGATAATGTTGATTTAGCAATAGTAACCGTGCCCGCTGAGTTAGTGCTCCAAGTGGCGGAGGAATGTGCCCAAAAAAAGGTTAAAGGAATGGTTGTGATTAGCGCGGGATTTAAAGAATCTGGACGTAAAGGGGCTGAGTTAGAGCGGGCCTTGGTGGAAAAATCTAGAAGATATAATTTTCGCATATTGGGACCCAATTGTCTAGGTTTTGTTGATACATTCACTCCTATTAATGCCTCTTTCGCCTCTAGGTCGCCCCTTAAGGGTAATATTGGTTTTGCTTCTCAGAGCGGTGCTATATTGACAGGTGTCCTTGACTGGTCATTGGAGGAGGGTATTGGTTTCAGTAAATTCATAAGTTTGGGGAATAAAAGCGACTTGAATGAGGCTGATACTATTGAAGCATTAGCCAGCGATTCTCATACAAAGGTGATATTGCTCTACCTTGAAGGTGTAGAAGACGGCGTGAGATTTTTTGAGGTTGCTAAGAAGGCTTCGCGTATAAAACCCATTGTTGTTCTAAAATCAGGAGTTAGTTCAGCGGGGGCAAGAGCTGCTTCGTCTCACACGGGTGCATTAGCGGGTAGCGATAAAGCGTATTCAACTGCGTTCAGCCAGATAGGGATACTCAGAGCTCACAATATAGAGGAACTCTTTGATTATGGAATAACGTTTTCCCTTCAAAATGTCCCTAAAATTAATGCGGTGGCAATTATAACTAATGCCGGCGGGCCAGGTATTATTGCCACAGATAAATGTGAGGAGGAAGGTCTAACGCTAGCTAGATTCGAGCCAGAAACTATAGGAAAACTCAGATCCAATCTTCCTAAGGAGGCTTCAATATATAACCCGGTGGATATTTTGGGTGATGCTCAGGAAGACCGCTATAGATTCGCTTTGGAAACCGTTTTATCAGATTCCAATGTTGGCTACGTTTTGATTATACTAACTCCGCAAGCTATGACTAGACCCCAAAAAATTGCTGAGACCATAGTTGAAGTTTCAAGAAGACACAGAGAAAAAGCGGTGGTAGCCTCTTTTATAGGTGGTGAAAGTGTTCGGGAGGCATCCAAAACTTTGATGAGCAATAATCTTCCTTGCTTCGACTTTCCGGAGCGGGGAGTGAAAGCTATTGCAGGTTTAGTTAAATTTGCAGAATTTATGAAAAAAGAGCCAGATCAGGAGGTACCTGTATTTCAGGTGGATAAGAAAAAAGTTAATGAGATTTTCACAAACGTTTATAAAGATAACAGAGTGGTTTTACTAGGGGATGAGGCAGCTGCGGTCGCGAGGGCTTATGGGATACCTACTCCCGAAGTTAAACTTGCCAGAAGTTTGGATGAGGCCGTAGAAATAGCTGAAAATATAGGATACCCGGTGGTTATGAAGGTGGCAAGCCCACATATAATTCACAAAACAGACATAGGCGGCGTTATTATAAACTTGGAAAACAGGGAGGAGGTATCTGATGCTTACTATACAATTCTCTCAAACGTCTTAAGATACTTTCCAAGTTCACAGGTTTATGGAATTTTAGTGCAGCAAATGGTTCCCCAAGGAAAAGAAATAATTATAGGAATGACCCGAGATTTGACTTGGGGGCCGATGGTTGGGGTAGGACTTGGTGGAATTTATGTAAACCTATTTGATGATGTTTCTTTCAAGATATCTCCCTTTTCTAGGAAAGAAGCATTCGATATGCTGTCCAAAACTAAAGCTTATAGATTATTGAAGGGTATGCGTGGTGAAAAACCCTCTGATATAGACTCAGTAATAGATGTGATTTTGCGTGTTTCACAACTCTCACAAGACTTCAAGATAATAAATGAAATGGACATAAATCCTTTATTCGCCTATGAAAAAGGATGCTCCGCACTAGATGTAAAAATTACACTCGAAAAAGGAAAATAAAACTAAAAAATGGGTAAGGTTTTAAGAAATGAGAGAACCAAAAAAATTGCTGGTTTCAGGTGTTCGAAACAGCGGTAAAACAGCGCTCTGCTTAGCCCTAGCCCTCATATTGCGAGAACAGGGTCTGGAGGTAGGTTACTTTAAACCAATTGGATGGCAGTCTTTTATAAAGGAGCGTGCACCTTCAGGAAAAAAACTAGGATACTTCAACGATGCAGATGCTGTCTTGATGAAAGAGGTGCTAAAGCTTAAACACCCCTTAGACTATATTGTTCCAGTATTAGCCACTTTTGATTACTTGACTTCGATGGCTAGGGAAAGTAGCGAAGACCTTGAAAGAAAAATTGAGGAAGCCTACAAAAATGTTTCAGAAGGAGTTGACGTGCTAATCATTGAGGGAGGACACATAATGCAACTTCTCTACAGCAGAAAATTATCAAACTTTCACCTAGCCAAAAAATTCAATACCCCTTACCTCATAACCAGCCAAATTAGAAGCGACCTTGCCGTCGACGACTTAATTTTCAGAAAAACTATACTTCACACGTTCAACATAAACTTTATAGGTGCAGTTTTAAACAATATCCCAAGGATTTATTTGGAGAGAACAAAAGGCATAGTCAAATCAATACTCGAAGAAAACGACATAAAGGTATGGGGAATAATAGAGGAAAACAGAGAACTCACAGCCCCTTCCGTTGCCGACATTCAAGACCTTGTTGAGGGAGAACTAATCGAAGGCCCCGAAAACCTAGACGACATACTAGTAGAGGACATTTTAGTAGGTTCCATGACTGCTGAAAGCGCTATAAAATATTTTAGACGGGGAATAAACAAAGCCGTGGTAATGGGTGGAGACAGGGAAGATGTAGCTTTAGCTGCTCTTGAAACGAACACCTCGGTTTTAATTCTCACGGGCAACCTTTATCCTACCGTAAGAGTTTTATCAGTAGCCAAAGAAAAAAACGTTCCAGTAATTCTAGTACCATATGATACCTACACCACAATATGTAAACTAGAGGGACTCACTGGAAAACTGAAACCAACCAGCACTCAAAGAATTAAAAAACTAAAAGAAATAGTGGAAAAAGAAGTTGATTGGAAAGGAATCTACAATAAGCTGTAAACATTATTTCTATGGAAATCGGATAATAAATTTACCCCCACCACAAGACTAAAAATTCCAAAACCAGAAATTATAAGCCGCCTCCTATTCCCCACCTAGAACACCGAACTCTTCAAAAAAGGTTAACAAGGAGGAGTACACTTGAAATATATGCTTGAGGAAATGACTTGGGTTGAAATCGAAAAGGCGTTAAAGGAACAAAAACCTATCCTAGTGCCATTCGGCTCAGTTGAAGAACACGGTCCACACTTACCCATATCAACCGACAGCGACCTCTGTTACGCCATTGTGAAAAAAGGGGCAGAAAACTCAGGTTTCCTTGTAGCCCCCATCGTGAATTATGGTTTGTGCCGCACTACTCGAGAATTTCCAGGAACAGTTTCCCTTCGATTTGATACCCTTAAACAACTGGCTAAGGATATCCTGTTTGAATTGGCCAGCCAGGGATTCAAAAAGATTGTACTCTTCAGTTTCCATGCTGGCTCCACACACCTCGTCACATTAAAAGAAGCGGCTTTCGAATTTTCACTGGAAAACAAAAACGTAAAAGTATATCTAGTTTCAAGTATGGATTTAGCAGTGGAAGATTTATTTAAAATATTGGAAACCGCACCCCAGCATGCATGTGAGTTAGAGACTTCTCTTATGCTGTTCCTTAAACCTGATAGTGTTCAAATGGAAAAGGCTATAGAGGAACATTCCTCTGGCACACCCTTTCTCGTGAGACCCTCGGGAAGGGAATGGTTAAAAACTGGTGTTATGGGTGATCCCCGAAAAGCTTCTGCAGAGAAGGGAGAAAAAATATTTAATTTGATGACCAAAAGACTTGGAGAAATTCTACTAAGTATACAGCAAGAAGAATAATGAAAGTTCACTTTTTTCTAGCCTCTTCTATTTGAGGCCTCATCTTGACAAAGAACTCCGGCGTACAAATCTCATACGGTATTGGATAGCGTGACCCTGCCTTATGTGTTCCCTCCAAGCCTTCTATTACTGAGTTAATAATCCCCAAAGGTATAGAAGCCACCAAATCACCATCCATTGCTAGTCCGAAGCGGCGATCGCCAAGGCATGGCAAAGCAACTTGAAGCTTCCCAGTAAGGTACGCATTCGTGATGGTGTCTGCACAGACAGCATCTCCAAATGTGGAAATAGTTAGCCTGCCACCCTCCTTCCATAGGGCGCCCTGAATTATCCTCAACATTTGAGCTGAGTTACCATAGATAATTATCAAATCAGGGTCATAATCAATCCGTTCCAGAGCACCCGAAACTATAGCGGAAATTTTTCTATGGGGCATTTTAGGTATCATCTCTGAAGTTTTCTTGGCTGCTTCTTGCGTTTCGTGGTATCTTCCGACGAAAAAGTATCCCTCCAAAAAAATGTCGTAAGGCTCAACGAAGCCCATAGCAATCTCAGCTAATGGGCAAACATTATCTTCTTCTGTTAGTCCCATTGTCCACCCATAATACCGGGAATAGGTGAACATTTGGCAGAGGGCTATTTTCTTTTCTGGCCTTTTTATTTTGCTTATCCTTTTTAGCTCTTCCTTATTTTCAAGTAGCTTTACTCCTATTGGAAACGTGGCTAGCCTAAGATACCTATTTAATTTTTCATCCAGATCTTGCCACTTACCCATAGTACACACAACCTATCAAGCCATTTTAAGGAACTCATCCTTTAAACATTCAAGAAAAATTTTTACCTCAAGCGCTATAAAAGCTAAATTTTAAGTATGTATTTAGCTCTTGGGAGCCGACTTGGTTTTATATGCTTCCTTCCCTTAAAAGGAGGGCTGCCTTATTTTCTTTTCCATGGTGGGAAATATTCGCTAAAGTCCAAATAAGCCTTCCTTCGGATTTTAGAGCCCTCAGTATCCGTTATTCAAACACGACAGCCAAACACCCATACACTAAAGCGCTTTAGACAAAGGATGAAAATCTAAAGCTTTTTTCATGGTAAACGTAAATACGCTTACGCGTTTTAGATAAAGAATGAAAACCTAGAGTTTTTCATAACAAACCCTCATACAATTTTAATTATCCATTATTTAAAATATATCGTCGTTTCAACCCATCTTCCGCAGATTTGGGAATCATTTGTAGGGGCTACATAGCTTCCTATCGCTACACTTCGTTTCTTTGAAAAAGGGTTTCCATATCGGCTCGGTGAAATCGCGAAAGTATCGCTTTTAATAAATGAAAAGTACAGTAATCCAAATAGCCCCAAAGGATCTGTGAAATATGGGTTTCCATCAAAAATCAAAGGCATAAATAAAAGGTATGCTACATAAAGATAGGAGATGGTTAAATGTCAAAATTGGATCAGTGGATGCGATATTATAGAGAGCATGCAGAAGACGCATTAAAAATTGAAGATTACGCTTCTGCATCTGACTATTACTCCCTAGCTTCCTTCACCTCAATAATAGCCGACGACATACCTCAAGCAAAATACTTCGCCGAGGAGGCGCTTGACGCTTGCAAGACGGGAAATTTAGAGGATGACCACTTGCGGCTTGCAAAGGTGGCCAAAGCACTTGCCTCGGGAAGAAGAGAGGAAGCTGAAGAGCTTTGGAAAAAACTTGCGGGCAAACTACAGGAAGAAGTGGTAAATCTTTACCGGGGCGCCCTGAAAAAAGTATAGTTAGATTATTTTGAAGAGTTAAGCATGAGATCCATTAATACTTCGTCTTTATACTCTCCCTCCATTTTAAACTGGCGCTTCCTGACACCAACCATCTGAAAATTGTGCTTTTTGTAAAGTTTTATCGCAACTAGGTTGGTATTAAAGGTGCTCAAACAGATTTTTTCAAACCCCTCATCCCGCGCTCTAATTATTGCTTCTGACATCAAAGCATCTCCCACACCCTTTCCCCTGTGCTCAGCGATTATCATTATTCCTAGGTTACCCACATGCGCCGCGGCGTCCCAATCATCACGTTCAACAAGGCAATGTCCCACCACCAGTCCTTCAAGCTCAGCAACTAAAATAATGCTACCCGCATTCTTATGGTGTGAGAACCAAGATAAGCGTTCAAAATCATTCTCTTCCGCAGAAAGCACGGGAATCCACTTTTTCTCCTCAACTACCGAACTAAAAACTTTCCAGATGCCCGCCAAATCCTTTATGTTAGCATCGCGAATTGTGACGGTTGAACCATCCTTAAGAGAGTAAACCTTCGCCGTTCCATGCACCCGCCATTAAAATAAAAAAGGGTTAAAAAGTCATTCTCCCTGAAGGAGATATTTAATGGGGATATCCTGAAACTGACCATTAGGTAGAGTGCGACGAATAACTAACGGTAAAACACCCGACTCCAGCTCGATGGTAGCTATAATTATGGGATCAGTTACCTTTTCAGGTAAATCAATCAGTATTGGTGCTGCCATAATAATTTGCAAAGCCCGGGTACTTATTATTCTAGACTTTTCATACTTGGTGAGCCTTGGCGGTCCGATTTTGATTTCTATTTGTTCTATTCTGTTAGCCCCCAAGTGTTTAGTGAAATAAAAGAAAGTGGAATACAGTGTACACTGAATTACCATTTACCCTTTTAAGTCTTTTCCGTGTTCTAGGGGCAAAAACTCTTAATCTTCGCCTACGGACTCGCCTTCTTCACCGCCTGATGGAGGAGCGCCTGGACTGCTGCCCAAGCTCTTGGTGGATGCTGCGATAACATCGTCTATTTTGAGAATCATTTGGGCTGCTTCACTGGCAGATTTAATAATTTGCCTCTTAACCGCTGCTGGCTCCCAGATATTTATCTTTGTCATGTCCTGAATCTTACCAGAATAAACGTCAACACCGTAGACGTAGTCTGTGGGCTTAACATGTTTCGCTCTCAACTCAACCAAGATGTCCAATTGATCTAAACCTGCATTCTCAGCAAGAGTTCTTGGAACCACTTCTAGGGCCTCGGCAAACTGTTTCACAGCCAATTGTTCACGTCCACCTAGAGTGTCTGCATACTCCTTCAACCTCTTGGAAACCTCAATCTCAGTAGCCCCGCCACCGGGAACGACTTTGCCGTCTTCTATTACATCGCGAACTACACACAAAGCGTCATGAATTGCTCGCTCTGCCTCGTCAACTATGAGTTCAGTACCTCCCCGGATTAGTATGTTAACCGACTTGGGGTTTTTACATCCCTCAATGAATACCATGTCGTCATCGCCAATCTTCTTTCCGTAAACCACTTGTGCTTCGCCTAGATCCTCTGGAGTTAAGTCTTCGATGTTGGTGATTATTTCGCCGCCAGTGGCTCGGGCAAGCTTCTCCATATCTGACTTCTTGATGCGTCTAACTGCGAGAATACCTGCCTTGGCAAGATAGTGCTGGGCAACATCGTCAATGCCTTTCTGTAGAAGTACTACGTTAGCGCCTGATTTGATGACTCTGTCTGTCATGTTTTTAAGCATTCGTTCCTCTTGGTCAAGGAAAGCCTTCATTTGTTCAGGGTTTGTGATGTTTATCTTTGCGTCAAATTCTGTCTTCTCGATTTCCAAGGGAGCAGCCAGTAACGCAATCTTCGCTTTTTCCACCCTCTTGGGCATACCTGGATGAACTATCTCTTTATCTAGAATTATTCCGTTAACCAAAATGGTGTTCTCTAGACTTTCTCCTTCTTTCTTGTCCACCTTCACATTATCAATGTCCGCAGTCCACTTACCGTTTACCTCTTCAGCAACCATTTTCACCGCTTTAACGGCAATGTCGGCTAGATACTCGCGGGATCCAGCAACCACCTTACTGCTCATTGATACTGTTGCAACATTTTTTAGCATTTTCTCGTCTTTGATTGATGTTTTTGTGGAAATCTCTTCAATAATTTCTAAAGCCTTTTCAGTAGCCTTGCGGTAACCCTCAATAATCACTGTGGGATGAATCTCTTGATCTAATAATATTTCCGCATTTTTGAGAAGTTCACCAGCAAGTACGACAGCTGTGGTGGTACCGTCTCCGACCTCATCGTCCTGGGTTTTTGCCACGTTTACCATCATCTTAGCTGCAGGATGCTGTACATCTATTTCCTTCAGTATCGTGGCGCCATCATTTGTTATAACCACATCGCCGAAGCTGTCCACGAGCATTTTGTCCATTCCTAGTGGCCCTAGTGATGTCCTGACCGCTTCCGCAATTACTTTCGCGGCCATTATATTAGTCCTTTGCGCGTCTCTTCCGACGGTTCTTTCTGAACCTTCCTTTAATATTAGTACAGGAGTTCCGCCTAATTGTGCTGACATGTTATTTCCTCCTCTGAGATTTTGCTTTTTGCATTAGAATTTTCTCATTTTCGTTGCGGGACAGTGTTATAGCACTTCTATATAAATTTTACGAATTTTTTTCTGGCAAAGCCCTCAAAGAATACACCCTCAGAGGCGTCTCCTACCAGGACCTGACATGCAACCTTGGGCATTAACTGCTCCGGGACTCTGGAAAATACTCCAGAAGCCTGCCCAGAGAACCTCGGACCCATTCACATTCTTCCACCCCGCCTATCACCAATCCTAATAGTTTACGAACACAAACTCAAATGGAGTTTGGGGGCACTACTGGAGCACCCAGAACCCAGAGACCCGCATAGAAGTGAACTGGACCTTTGAGCTGGGTTAGAAACTACCTGACAGCCAAGAATCTAGTTGAAGATGCACAAGCCAGAAACCCCCAAATCAAGATCGTGGCAAGCGACAGTCCCCAATACGACCTATGCATTACCCATAAGTGCTATGGGTAATTATTTTCCTCTAATTTTATGCAAAATACGCATATTTTCCTGTTTCCGTTTACAAAAAATACACGTATATGGTAAAAAATGGAGAGAAAAAAATTACCCACAATAATTGTGGGTAATGCATGGCCAATACGACGCAGCCCTCCAACACACAGGAAAAAAATGTGACAAAAATATATTACACCAGGAAGCCCAGGGGAACAAACATCCCCCAAGAGGCTGTAAAGAACGCAGTAATCATATCTCATGAGGGAGAGGGAGCCTACGTATACCGCGGCCTGGAGGAAACAGTCCTAGTGGAGGAGGTGGGTGTCATCACGGCTGAAGAACCAGCCCACCTCATACACCGGTATGCTGCCAGCCCGTTGGTCTGCGTCTACAATAGGCTTTCGCATCATTGCCCTTCGACCAGTTGGTGGAGTCTTTCAAACCCCCAGTGGGAGGTGACGAGATCTACCATATTGAGTGTGGTAAGGACTATTTCAAAGCTTATATTGAGTGCCGCTTCAAGTACCTGAAGAAGAGGCTTGTGCTGGTTTGATAGGAACTTCCGCATCTTGAACGGACTTAAAAACACCTTCAAGCTTCTCTCCATAGGCTACAACCTCCTAAAAGTGCATCGAACACTGGGCTGCACCCCATCTGAAGCTGGTGGTGTAAAGAAACTTACTACTACGAGGTATGGGATGAGCTACTCAAACATAGTCTCACAATAGGTAACGCTAGGTTAAATGTGCCTTTTCTAGTGGCACAATGTAACAGATATGATTTTTTGTGAGGACAATATATGTTTATGTTCTTAGCTTGTTTGAAGGAGGGGGTATAATCTTTCCCTCCCGATTCTCAAACCTACCAAAGTGTATGGGATTAGTACGTTTTTATGTACCAAATAACAAGAATATGTGCTTGTTGTACTATACTTGTTTGGGTAAATGGAGCAGTTTGGAGGAGGGTTTTTCAGAATTTGGTGATTAGGAAAATTAGGTTTTGCAGTTTATTTTTCTATTTTCATGTTGTTAATCTGAAAGTAGGTGGATGTTTCCAATTTTGACGTTTTTTAATCCAGCTTTTTTGGCGGCTTCTGCGCTTTCGAGTGCCAGTTTTTTACTGGTTGTTGGAAGGTCGTTCATTATGTATTTTGGATAGAAGGCAAGTAGGGAGTAGGGTATTTCGGGGTTTATGTCTGCTATGAAAGCCGCTATTTTTTGCACTTCTTCTACTTCTACGTATCCCGGTATTAGGAGGGTGCTTGCTACTAGTAGGGGGGTTTCAGGTCTTTGTTCGAAGTACTTCCCCATTTTTTTGAAGTTTTTCAGGGTTCTCTGATTGGTTACTCCGCATAGGGCGATATTTAGGGGTTCGCTCCAAGTTTTGAGGTCGAATTTTATGTTTCCTCCTGAGTTTAGTGCTAACTGTGCGGCTTTTTCTAGGATGACCCAGTTCATGGATCCGTTTGTTTCCCAGCATATTCGCATTAGTCCGTTCCATTCCGTCTTTGCTTTTTCTATAGCGATTTCTGCTGTTTTTATACTGTGAGGCATTTGCACTGCGGGGTCGCCCCCGAAATAACATATGCAGGAGACTCTTTTTGTGCATTTCTCTGCTAGGTTTTTTGCGCTTAGTATTGGTTCGAGTTTGCTTGTGTTTTCTCTGTAATGCCAGTTTTGACAGAACAGACAGTCAAAGGAGCAAGCTCCATAGAAGACGGCTAGATTTACCTGTCCGTATTCTGGTCCTCGTTTGTTAGTGTATTTTGGGAAGCCGGAACTGGTGCATCCTGGACATACCCAAGAGGCAACACAATTGGTGGGTAGGGGGTCATAGTACCAGTCTAGTAGGCCTCTTCCCGGAGTTCCCGCGTATCGAAATAGTTTTCCCTCCTTGTTTTCTACGAGTCCACAGTAACCTCTTTCTCCGGGGGGTATTTTGCAGTTGTTTACACAATTTCCGCAGAGTATCCCATTTTTATCTTTGGGAGGAGATTCTGGTAGATTGAATTTAGCTCGACTTAACTTGTGAGCTTTAAGGGCGTGGGGGAGCGCCTCATCTGGGTTGTCCACTATGCATCTTCCACACACGCCCAGATTCCCCGATACTAATGGACTTTGTTTGCCGCAGACCCTACATGTTGATGGAGATGTTTTAGAAGTTTCAAATATCCTGTAGTTCATAAATTAATGTGCCCTCTCATACCTACTGATTAAATAATAGGTATAAGCAGTTAATAAGTAATGCTCCAGGGGCGCACTTTTTGTGAGGACGATAGTATCAAGAAATTTGTATGTTTTCGGCCTTTCTAGACATAAGGTATGCGCTCTCTCCATCGTGGTAGTATCCCCTTATCTCCCTCACCACTTCGAACCCTAAACTCTTATACATGGCTAAAGCAGGTTCATTGGTGATTCTTACTTCTAAAACAAATTCTTCAGCTCCATATTCTTTCATTGCCTTCATTCCTTCAATCATAAGTCTTTTACCTATACCTTTCCTGCGGTGCTCAGGCAAAACTGCTATAGAGACAACGTGACCCTTATTGGCTCGAAGGTGGCTAGTGAAAACGCCGGGCAATCCCTTTTCTATTCTATTCATCATGTAGCCCAGCACCTCTCCATTTCTTTCAGCGACCAAGAACGATTTGGGAAATTTTTTAAGAATCTCAACGAAGAAGGAGTAGGGATAATTCTCCGGAAGGGTTCTCTGATTAATTCTCATTACTTGGTGAAGGTCTTCTATCTCAGCGGGCCTTATGATATAATCTTCGTTCGCCAAAGAATCACCGTTTATAATTTTAATTAAAAACTGTTGGACGATATATTCCTCTGCAAATTTCAGATTTAATCTTTACGTAATGATAAATAATATAATTTTCTCTCCATGAAAATTAACCATGAAAGGGAGACTCCGAAAAGTGAAAAATCAAAAAGTACATCAAGGAAGATGATTTAAAGGAACGTGGGATTATAATTTGGCTGTTTTATATTTTGTTTCTTCATGCTTTCACTACAGTTGGAATGGAAAAAAGGTTTACTGAATGCTACCTTCAAAGTCGGTGTGAAAAGGATTCTCAAAACAGAGGGTATAATAACGCTCTTACCTATTCGGAAAGGTTTTTAACTCCTTTCCCTTTAGGGAAAAGCAGTAGTCTTACAGGAAGGGAGTAAAACGGACACTGGAGAACATTTGCCTCTAAGCTTTGAGGAACTACGCAGAATTGTTGAAAGGCACTTCATAGTCTTTGAAGCATATATGGAGCTAGATGGTACACCAACATTTATTCTGCCATCTTCTCAAGAAACCAAGATTCCATTTCAAAATCTTATGGAGGATCTTAGCAAATATGATTTGATTGCACTGCTTAGAAAATCTGAAGGCCTTCCACAAAGGTATCGAATATTCACAGATTACGCCCCTCTGGAGAAGGAGGAGCCTGAGCTTGTTATAAAAATATTCCCAAATCCGGAGCCAAAAAAGACTAGGCACCCAATAATGAATATTCTTCTATTAATTGCCACAATTTGCACCATATCATATACCGGTCTTCAAAAGGTGCAGAGTTACAATCTATCTGGCTTCTTGTATAAAAACTTCACATTATATGTTTGGAACACGTATGGTGATCCCCTTGTGCTAATAAGTAGCTTTATTGGTGATTTGTGGGGTTGGTATGGTGACCCGGCTTTCACGATAACTGTATTTACCATAAGCCTTTTAGCAATCATTGGACTGCACGAAATGGGACACTACACTATTTCTAGAGTGAGGGGGCAAAAGGCGTCGCTACCCTTCTTCATTCCAGGATTTCCACCCATAGGGACATTCGGTGCGGTGATCTTTCAGAGAACTCCTACCCTTAACCGCGACAGACTCTTTGAGTTAGGATTAATGGGGCCCCTCACAGGTTTCATAATAACGCTAATCATTCTAGTCATATCCCTTTATTTAACTCCATTTGTGTATCCCCCAATAGTATATTACCAAGCGGTATTTGAATTACAGATTTTATCCAAATATGGCTCCGACATCTACTATTCTCTTCTGAATGCTGGCTTCCCAAGCATATTTCTACTGCCCTACAGTAACCCTTACAAATTCCCTTTACTCTATGAAACTATAGTTTCTCTCCTCAGGCCAACTCCTATTTTCACCCTAATGGCTATACATCCGATGAGTTGGGCGGCGTGGATAGGTATGCTGGTCACAGGATTAAACCTCTTCCCCATTGGAATGTTGGACGCAGGCCACATGGCTCGATCATTCCTTAGTCAGAAACAGCAACTAATAGTGTCTATGGTAGCTGCGGTGTCTATGGTACTCATCAGTGACGCCTATCTTTTGATGGCATTTTTCGCATTATTTACAATGTCTAGAGGTGGCCATCCAGGACCGCTTGACGACGTTTCAACCATTGCCAAATGGAAGATAATCGTATTCGCAATTATGATGGTAATCGCCGTAATTACAATCCCTCCGCTGGGCTTCGGCTACTTCTTCTAGCTGTAATGACCCAGCATTAATCTTAAGTTTCAAAGGATGATCGCTACAGAATAGGAAGAAGTAGACAAATTTCACTATTGTTCGATGGAGGTATCCCCATAGGTGTTGTAGCATCCTCTAGGACTTTTCCAAACTTTCCCCATTCTGAGCCGGTTTTCAAAAACAGGCTGCCCAAAATATTTATTATGCGGATTAGGATTTTGTTGCTAACAAGCGTTTCTTGGCAAGTTTGCAAACTTTAGTTTATACACTCAATAGGAATTTTTGGAAAGTTTTTAAAGTAAATTTAACTTATGAACAAACAAATCGTTTAGGAAGGGGTAAAGACGACTAACAGTGGAGGTACACCCTTAAGCTTGGAAGATTTAAAAAGAATAATTCAAACAGAATTTACCGTCTCAGATTACTACACCGACGATGACGGTACACCAACATTTATTCTACCCTCCAAACAAGAAACAAAGATTCCATTCCAGAGGTTAATAGAAAAGCTGGAAAAAGAGAACTTAATTGCGATTTTACGGAAAGAACCTCCCTCCAAAAACGATAAGAAAACACATATCTACAGAGGTAAAGGTGAAGAACAAACACTTGTTCTGGAAGTCTTCCCTAGAGGGAGGGAAAGTAAAAGACGGAGCCCATTATGGAATCTGGTTCTTTTTATCGCTACAATCTGTACAGTGACCCTAACTGGATACTATTTCTGGGCGAAGCCGTATTATGAATTCGGTATACTCGTAGGGTTTATATCAGCTCCCTGGTACGGATGGTACACTCCCATATCCGTATTAACCCTAGGATATG
Organism: Candidatus Jordarchaeia archaeon; assembly: GCA_029856435.1. Lineage (GTDB taxonomy): Archaea > Asgardarchaeota > Jordiarchaeia > Jordiarchaeales > Jordiarchaeaceae > Jordiarchaeum. The sequence goes on along the minus strand of JAHQXB010000066.1, from coordinate 26,145 downwards.
TTGTGGCTCTGCTCTCAATAACCACAACGCATGAATTTGGCCACTACTTCATTTCAAAGAAAAACAACGTAGAAGCCTCTCTACCCTTCTTCATACCCGGCCCACCTCCAATTGGCACTTTTGGGGCAGTAATATTTCAGAGGAGCCCAGTTACAAACAGAGATAAATTATTTGACATAGGTCTAATGGGACCAATAACGGGTTTTATAATTGCCCTCCTAGTAGCAATCATATCCATAAAGTTATCCCCCCTTATTTACTCCAATGTTCTTTATGATATATACCACTTTGAGTACCAGATTAACCTACTCATAAATGATTTCATCATAAACGTATACAATAATTATCCGCCTGCAATGGCACTCACAGTTGCCCAGTCTTTGCATAACAGTGGATACTGGCCTTTTGAAATTATTGGGCCAAGCCCTTTTAGTGAGCCTTTACTCTTTTCGACCCTCGTTCCCCTGCTTAGACCTGAAGTTGAGTTGGGCTCCTTTTTTGTTAACCCTCTGTATTGGAGTGCCTGGGTAGGTTTTCTGATTACCGCTCTCAATTTATTCCCAATTGGCATGCTTGATGGTGGACATATGTTCAGAGCAATCCTTGACAAACGCACACACTATTTTGCTTCCATAATAGTTGCGATTATACTGACTGCAATAAGTTACATATATATCGTTATGGCTTTGGTAGCTCTATTATCTATTAGAAAGGGTGGGCACCCTGGGGCTTTAGACGATGTTTCTCCGCTAACAACTTCTAGAAAAATTTTGTTCATAGTTATGATGTTCGTACTCATAATTACTATTCCCCCCTTAGGATGGAAATTACTGATATAGAATCCCAAAATAAAAAATTTTAATTTGATTTTGAACTTCTTAGTCTACCAATTAAACCCTTTCCGAGTGGAAACAGGTGAATAAGCGGTACATAATGTTTTAGCATGCCAGAATAGAAGAGCCGTAGGGTATGACCTTAATTTTGGCTTCTTTTTTCATGGTATTGAATATTTCTTCGAGGGCTTCTTCTACTGATTTTACTGGAATGATTTTGTAAATTTTTTCCAATTCATTTGGAGGTATTTCAGTAATCATGTAAATTTTTGTTTTTTGAAGGGCTCTGGCAAGGTAGTAGGCTTTATGCGCCCCTATCACGAAGTTTTTCTCGAGTTGTTCTCTCATTTGTTCTGCTGTGGCATACTTTTTCATCCATTCTTGGAACACTTTATTTCCCACACCTTCCCTGCACTCAGCTACCAATACTATGGCGCCATTGTTATTAACTATAGGTAGAGAGTTATGAATTGCCTTATAGGCTTGGTATAAGTCTATGTCCTTGGGATAGCCCCCAGCACTTACTATGACAATATCTGCCCTCTCACTTTTAACCCTGTATATTTTGTCCAGAAATTTTACTCCTTCATAAAAGGCGGATTCTAGCTCTCCACAGAATGCCTTTATCACTTCTTTTCTTGTGTTCTGAACCACATTAACTATAATGTTAGGATTGGCGAGTCTGGCGCCCTCAACCATGTCCTCGTGAACAGGATTTCCCTCCAAAACCCCAATTTCCGACTTAGGATTTGTAAGCATACTATGGTTTTTATTGATAGCTTCTTTGGACGCTACTGCGGGAAGAATGCTTTTTCTGCCTCCACCATATCCCGCAAAAAAGTGATAGCTTATGTCTCCAGTCAATATCTTTAAATCAGATTTAGCTACTACTGGATTTATTGCAACCTTGGTTCCACGAGATGTCGTACCCAAATATACCAAGTCTTCAGCCTCGCAGTCATGACTTGACCACTCTATTTCTTCGGCTATTTCCTCCCCCAAAATAGTTTTTGCCTCTTCTTCCTTTACCTTTCTGTGTGTACCACATCCGAAAACAATATGTATTTTATCTTTAGTGACACCTGCATTTTTTAACTCGCTTAGAATTGGGGGAAGCATAACTCTGGTCGGAACTGGTCTGGTATGGTCGCTGACAACTATTGCAACACGAGCTCCGGGATTCGCCATACTTTTAAGCGGTTGACAGTTTATTGGCGCCCTTAAACATTGCAATATATGTGCTTCTGGATCCTTAACCCCATTCGGTTCACTTACCTCTAGCGTACCAAAGTAATTTTTTTCCGGTATTTCCGCAACTATCTTCTTAGTTCCGTAGCTTAGAAGAATTTCCTTCAATCATAGCACCTTCAATTAATTAATAGGATTTTTATGAGAATTAAGATTACAGATATTAGAAACCAATTAAAGTTATTCAGAGTTTTAATATCATATAGTGGGGCGCCTTTTTAGTAATACCTATTTTCAGTCACAAAGGGGGATAGAAAAGAACTTCCAATAAGTGGCGGGCAGAATTAGTAGCGTGAAAAGAAGAATATTAAACAGACCCTTAAGAGAAGTTTCGCTAAAAACCGGATTCATTCTTTATTAAAAGAAAAAATTCTCAAATTTTAAATTTTTCTAAAAAAGTAACTTTAGGAGGACAAATTTGTTCTACACTCATTTATTTTTTCCCAGATTCCTCCTTTTTAGTCGGGAAAATTAGTTTTTGTTTTTAGAAAAATCGGAGCGGAACTAAAGCTATTTAACCTTGTTCAAATATACATAAGCTCCGTATCTTAGAAAAAAGGTTCATCACAATTCGAAATTAATTTTGTCATTTATTTTGGAATTGAGAGATACAGACTGAGCCGCCTTCAAAGTGTTTGCCCTAGTTTCATGTGGCGTGGTTCTTAAAAATGAGGGGAGGATTAGATTTCAGAGATAACGCCGCCGAGAGCAAAAATTCTTTGCTTCTTGCTCGTTATTTTTCGATTCAAATCCATTGCTTTAACCATTAACCGGACATAGTTTTTCTCTCGATCTTCTTCAGAAATTTTTCCCATTAGGAATTCTAGGTCGATTCGTTGTAGTTCCTCCTGTATCTTATCCTTCTCACTCTTCAACTGGTCGATTTCAGTTTTCAGTATGTTTATCTCCTTCATTTCTTTGGATGTAACTTTCACTGGTTGGATACTCGGCGCACCACCTATGAGGGTTCTGAAAAAAGATTTTACTTTCTCAACTATACTCATTCCATACAACCTCCAGTTATTTTACATACCCATAACATATTTTCTAATTAATTCATAAAGTTTGACACGATTCATAGGGTCAATGGCTACAAGGCCGTGAGTATCAATTTCCATAATTTGCTCCACCTTCTCGGGAGGAAGAGCATTAGGTAAATCTTGCTTATTGGAAATACAGAAAACATTAGCCTCCGGTTCAACGTCTTTAATCAAGCGAACGAAGTATCTGGATTTAACTACATTCTCCAGAGTGGAATCGGTGACAATAATGATCAGAGAAGAATCACGAATGAATTTGTCCCAAGTTAATTCAAATCGCTCCTGCCCCGCAAGATCCCAACATATTAATGAGGTGTTTCCAATTTTTGCGCCTTTAACACCCTTTATTCCTACGCCGATTGTGGGAATGTGCTCTTTGGGTAGCTCTTCTTCTCTTAGAAGTTTTAAGATAGTTGTTTTTCCTACACCGCTATAACCTATAAGTGATATCTTAAGGTAAGTCATAGTTATTTCGTCAACTAAAGGCTCAAGTTTCGCAGAGTTTTCTTCCTTCCACTCGTTCAAATCGTTTTGGAAATTTTTTAAGAAAGTATTTTTCAATGTCTGTAGCTTTTGTTTTATTTCCGTGATTGCGTCACGCTTGTCAGCCTCTAAAGTAAACACTATGCTGTCTGAATTAGAGTAATACAGCCTTGTTCGCTTCAGATTCATAAATTCTATGTCTCCATTAAGTTGGAGTTTGGGCACAAGGAGAGCTAGATGACTTACAAAATCACTGAAATCCTCAGCTGACACGCTACTTTGACCATACCTTTTACTGAAAAGGGTTTTACCATTGGAATCTAGAATAGACACTTCTCTGATCATATTGTTTATCCTCTACATAGGATAACTATCTCTAAGCGCCTTCAAATGCCACAATAGCATCCTTGGGGGTTTGATTTGGTCATTATATTGTTGGCCTATCTGCTCAACAAGATACTCTGGGAAGAATGTCATTATTTTAACATCAGTTTTTAGTGCGGAATATGTTTTCTTATTAATTTTTAGATCCATAGTGAAGCCAGCCTTATCAAAGGCGCTGAGAATACTGTCTACTACTGACTTCTTTTTGTCAAGTATCCTGTGAATTTCACCCTTAGGGAGAATATTCTCTCTTAGGGCAACTAAGACATCGTAAGCATCTGGATCTGAAAGAATTTTGGTTATTAGCTCTGTATCCTCAGGTGAAATAACGTAGTCTCTAAAGAAGTTCTTAACCTCATCTAGATATTCCGAAGCTACCTCTGGACTCATCTCACCCGATTTTGCCTTCTTCACAATAACTCTAGCAGGAACCCTTGCTATAAAAACATCCCTAATTAGAAAGACACACTGACTTGGGAGTCCTTCAACCCACTGAGTAGTAACAAGGCCATTCTTGATAAGGGGTGACAAGTACGAGTAAATGTCGATTGCCTTAACTTCCAACTTATGTTTCAACCAAGTTTCCAAATCTGCCAGAGTCGTATTACCTTCCTCAATCAACCGCTCAATAATGTTCAACCTAACCGGGTCTGAAAGAATCACAGCCATCTTTTGCTCCTCATTTAAAGTTGGAAATCTGGTGAGCTTATTATATAAGTCTTCTAATTCAGCCTTGTACTCTTCATTCTCAATCTTTGAGAAAATTTTAGCAGCAACCTCAGCCAAACCATCCTCATAGTCTTCCGCATTCTCTTCCAGCGTCAAAAGTAACGCAACATAATAATTGATATCAAAGCCACTATAATACGAAGCGACATTGAGATTACCCAGCCTCATCGACATAAATCCTGCGGCAGCTTCACCCATGGCGTGAGCCGTATATATTTTCATTATTTGGTCATCTGTAGTCCTAATATGTTCAGGATATTTTGCTTCTAGAACTGCTCCTAAACGGTTATCCCACTTTACTACAATTATTCCGAAAGGCATAGTTTAACACCTATAAAAAGTTTGTTACGATAATCTGTTCATTGTTAATTTTATATGTTTAAACACTTTAATGATATTTTCGGTTTTTTACGGCTTGCTTTCCCAAAGGAGTTAATCTCAGAGGTACACTCTTGTCATCTATTAATTTTAGTTCTCGTGAATGTATAAGAACTTTTTCATGCTTTGTATAACCATTTTTTAATAAAAAAATCAAAAAGCAATAAAAATAACACAATATAGAGTTTCTCATTAATTTTTTCCTGAACCTATCCTTGACCGGGGTTATTTAAGGCTTCTTTTCCCAAAAAAGGCGGAAAAAACCATACTTTCTGGAAGCGAAAAGGAAAAAATTAAATGGAAAGTCTATAACACTCTTCTATCACCATAAAAATTTTTCATACTTTCTGAAACGTTGCCAGCAATTGAGTGTTGCTACGAAAAACTAATTTTTATATTGTCTGTGACGCGCAAGCATATAGATGTTTATCTAAAACACACAAGGGAGATATGGGTTAGGTATGAAAAATTAATTCTTTTACGATAAGTGCAGCTTAATGTATATTTGCTAAAAATTTTTTGAAGACGAGAGGAAAGTTGGTTTTTAAAAAAATATTTAGTTGAACTGTGAATTTTTTTCTCTTTTGAGATACTCTTTTGCCAAATTGTAATTTGAATGGGTTATGTATCCTAAATCTCGAAACATGTCTAGTAGTTGGCTCATTGAGATTACTGTGTGTAGTTCGATTTTCTCCCTTTGTAAGTTTTCTCTGCCCCCCTGTTCTCTGTCTAGCAATACTACTGCATGATTTATTATCCCTCCGCTTTCCCGAATTGTCCTTGCAGCGTTTAGTAAGCTGCTTCCAGAGGTAACTAGATCATCTACCAACACCACACTATCGTTAGGAGTAAGCAGGCCTTCGATCATCTTGGCTTTCCCATGTGCTTTGGGCTCTTTTCTTACATAGATTAATGGTAAACGCATTTTGTAACTAATAAGGGTAGCTATAGGTAGCCCTGCTGTTGGTATTCCCGCGATGCAGTCTACTTCTAAAATCTCGTTCTTAATTACTTCTACATAGATGTCGCACAGTTTATTGAAAATATCGGGATACGATATGAAAAGTCGCATATCAATGTAAAATGGGGATTTTTTTCCAGAGGTTAACGTAAATTCACCGAATTTCAAAGCTTCCGCCTGTTTAATGAACTCACAAGCCAGTTTTGCATACTTCTTTTTTTGTTCTTCCCAATGCAAATTAGCAACTCCCTAATCTAGTTTATAGTTTAAAGAAAAAGAAATGAAACTATTTAATATTTTCATACTGTTTCCAGCAAGTTAAAAAATTAGAAGACTTATAAGCACAGAAAGTATTCAAGGATTCATTGGGCTAATATATAAATTCAAACATATTAAAAAGCAAAAAGAACAGTTCCTTACAGTAGACGAACTTTTGGAGGATAAATTTTTGAGCAAAGATTGGAAGAAAGAAGCGATTATTACAATAATAATGATCACTGTAACTGTAGGAATAATCCTGGGCGGTTTTCAATTACTTAGAATATACCTTAACACTGACGCTCCCTTTAGAATAATCAGTAATCAGCCTTCTAGTATGGAGCCAACAATGTATTTTGGTGATGTAGGCGTAATTAAACATGTGCCGGGTTACGAAATTAGCATTGGGGACGTAATAGTATTTGATGCTAGTCACTGGTACTTTTACGGTTACACCATTCCTCCGGCTCCAGTGATGCATAGGGTAGTTGATGTGAAATTTGAAAATGGCCACTTCTACTACAAAACGTGGGGTGACAACCGACTAACAAATCCCACTCCGGATCCTGGTTGGACAGCTGACTGGCAAGTTTATGGAAAGGTGATATTTACAATTCCACGAGTGGGCCTGGTTGCAGTGTGGTTTTTCCAAGGGGGCTACCTTTTCGTTTTGACTATCCTCATCATTGTAACAGTGGTTTATGTTGTGTGGGAGCTGCAAAAGGAGCCTTTTTCAGACTGGGAAAAGGAAAGTAGGTAAAAATAAGTTTGTATTGTGTCTAATTGTATTTATGATAATTAATTTATAATTTTTTCTAAAGTTTCATACATAAATATTTAATTTAATCAAAAAAATTTATTTAATAGTGTAATTTAGTATATATTATAGCAAGTTTGTATTAAAGATTATTTTTTACTTTTAAAAAAAATTATATATATTAAGTTATTAATTAAATAAGATGTTGAATAATTATTATAAATTTTATTTTTCTGCACTTATAAATTAAACGAAAAGCTTTAAAAATAGGTAAGAGAATATTTCCGATAGATTAATTGAGGGACATAACTCAAGAGGAGTGAGGTGAATTCGAGATGGCAGGAATGTCACCTCTAAAACAAATGTGGATTTTTCTGATAACAGGCCTAGTAATACAGTTCTTTGGAGTATTTTTGGCTGGCGGGAACCCCTATGTACCTGTTGTTGGGGCTGTGCTGTCCATAATAGGCCTGAGCTACACATTTAAAAAATCAAGTTTTTACACATTTATTGATTTATTAATATATGGTCTAATAATATTAGTAATAGCAATTGCCACAGCCATCGAGTGGTGGAATTTGACCCTTGCTATTCCGAGCTTCAGCGTGGCTGCAATGGCTTGTTACATTTCCATATCCTCAAAATTTGAAGGAAAACCAGTAACCACCACTTATAACCCAAAAGAGCAATTGTTATACCAGTTTACAAGATTCCAATTGTATAAATTAGCCAAGCAAAGCGAAATATACCCCGTTTCCATGAAATGGAAAAAGGAAAAAATAGTGAAAACCCTTTCCAACAAAATGGATCTCAAAGATATTGAACTTCAAGCTTTAACCCTCAAATTAACAGAGGAAAAAGAGGGCAAAAAGGTTAAAGGGGCCCAAATAACTCCCACAATAGGCGGGGCACTACTAACTATTGGCGGATACGTAACCCTAGCTACAATATATTCTCTTTTACCCGTAGCCTTTCTGGGAGGAGCTATGCTTATTGAAGGATTAATGGCGAGAAAAGGTTTAATTCGCTCCATCTGAAAGAATACTCTGCTAGGATAAAGCGAGAAAACTAGCAAGAGGTGAAAACTCACGTTTATAGAACCGTGGACACTGCAGCCTGCTCTAGGATATTTACTCATCCTACTGGGAATTATTGCCTTAATCTGGTTGATACTAACCGTAGAGTATAACCCGAAATACTCAAAATTTCAAATAGTCCTAGCAATTCTTTTGCTAGCCTTCCTACTAGGATTTGGAATACAAATCGTACTAGTCTCACTGGGATTATAGTCATCTTGCGTTCAATTTGAAGCGAGTTACAGAAATAGGTTCCGATTGTGGCAGATAAGAACATTGAAAGTAAGGAGGAAATCCACAAAAGAGGGTTGTCTACTAAAGATTTAGTCTAGGAGGAACGCCAAGTTCTTTTTAAATTCTGAGAGTCCGTTCAGTGTGTCTTCTCTGGACGCGATTAGGAAATTTTCTATGTTTGAGATCATTACATTTGTTTCTCTTTGTAGCTTCGCCTGTCGTAATTATTGCTTTAATCATCATACTAGGCTGCTCTTTTCTCTTCCGATAAGCCTTCAATATGGCTCCTTCTATTAACGTCATTTTGCCTATGCTCTTTATCGCATCATCATATAAAACCCAATTGTAGGGAGCTACATGTTTACATTCAATGAGTAGATAGTTATTATCTTTCTCCGCTATGACATCAACTTCGTGTCTACCTCCCTCCAGGCCATGAACCTCAACACTAAAGAGCGTATTCCAACCATTATCAAGAAGGACTTGGGCAACGTAGCCCTCTAAAATCATTCCCTCCTCCCAAGCAATTAGGAAAACCTCGTTCAGTTTATAAACTGTCGTTTTGATAAGACAATGATTTTTCACCAAACAAGAATTTGGTATAACGGGATTATTTAGACCTACAGTATAAATTCCGCAATCTGTACAGAACACTCCATACTATACCTGCTTGAAGACCTCTTCTTCAATTTTTTCTGCTACTTCTGCCACTCTATCAGAAGCTTGATAAATTGTTAATTCTTGCCCATAAATTTTGGATAATCCTTGTGCAATACTTTTGATAACCGCAAGGTAATTATTAAAAATACGTCTGCCCGAAGGAGTAAACTTATTCACTGCGCCCATTAACTTTCCCTTCGGTGCATTCCGACTCTAAACTCAAAAGCAATCCCGACTCAATAGAATGTATAGCAAAGTCTTTGGGATCGACCTCCCCCTTATTTATCAGTAGTTTGGGTTCAGCAACAAATATCTGCTTAGGATTCATAAGAAAGAAAAACCTACAATTTCTATCTGTAACCATAATCGGAAAAACTCTATGGAAAAGCATCTTTAACGAATCGCCACCAAATTTATGGATAAGGTTAAAGAACTTACCAGTTGCTATAAGTTGCTATATGAAGAATTTCTTTACCCTCAGGGAATCGAAACTCAGCCAAAATTAAATCCCCAACGACAAGCCTATTTTCAAAATTCAAGTCCATTTAGGACTTTATACCTATCGCAAAACAATTACGAGCATGTTTAGAAAGTTACTAATGTCCGGTTTTGATGGAGTTTCTTTCCTTAAGGGAAAAGGTATACTGCTTTTATTCATTTTTAATTAACAAAAAAGTAAATAATAAAAAATTTTTTATATTATACAAAATTAGTTGTAATTTAGGGTAAAGTTAATTTTAATCAGTGTACTATATATTACCAACGAAATTCCTCAGATAGCAAGTGAGGTGACTCTTCTTGGGACGCCTATTTATGCTGAAAGCCAGAATGTCGATTTCAATCGTACTGATGTTTGTGATTCTCTTTGTCTTCATTTTCGCCTTAAGTGTTCTAGTGACATATTTGTTCAGTGAAGTTCCGACGTTTTTAGCGGGCTCACCTTCAGGGTATTTGGAGGATCTTTCAAGCTACTTCTACATAGATTGGGAATCAATTGATCCAACATTGTTGCAAGGTTTTATTGGATATTTCGCATGGCAGTACATAGCAGCTATGCAAATTCAATCCTATTTGTTTACCACGTTTGTGCTTCCCCAGAGCATTACCCCCATGGCTATAGGTGTATCAATTTTCACCGTGTTTTTCATAGTATTTCAATGGGCGATAGGCCCCGCCTTAGTGAGGTATTCTTTAGGCTTACGCTACTTAAAGAGGGGTGAAAATCCTTGGCTCGAAAAAACGGTAGAGAATTTGGCCGAAAAAAGTAGGATACCAACACCCAAGATAGCCTTATGGGATACTGAGCAGCCAAATGCGTGTGTATTTGGAAGAACTGCGAAAAGCACTACTTTAGCGATTTCTAGGGGGTTACTACAAGCGCTGAATAAAGAGGAAGTTGAAGCAGTAATTGGGCATGAGATAGGGCACCTGAAACATAGGGACTGCCTGATAATGACATGTCTTGGTGCTATACCCCTCATATGTTATATGATTGCTATGTTTGCATTCTACGGCACAAGGGGCTCAAGACGTGGCAGTAAAGGTTTGGCAATTCTTCTCATAATAGCAGTCTTAGCATTCATAATATACATTATATCACTTTTGATAGTCAGGACTTTAAGTAGGCAGAGGGAATTCTACTCCGACGCTTACTCAGCATATGTCACGGAAAAACCCAGAGCATTAAAAAGCGCCCTCACAAAAATTGCCTATGGACTCAGTTTGAACCCCGCGGAGACTCATGGTGCACGAGCCTTCTTCATTGAAGACCCAGCGAATGCATCAAGCCAAATTCGCCGTATCATAGAAAGGGCAAACGAATATGACCTAGATAAAGACGGAACACTTGATGAGAAGGAGCTCGAAATGGCGATGGAAGCCGAGGCCAAGAGAACAAAGTGGAACAGTTTGAACAACCTGTTTTCCACACATCCTCCAACATACAAGCGTATCCTTCTTCTGAGTATAATTGATAGAGAAATGTCTAGCGCAAAATACTCAGCCAAAGACATTTATAAAAGGGTGTAAACTAAAAAACAAAAAAGTTCAGTATCCTTAAAGAATCACTTTTTTATTTTTCGTATCGAGCCATCCGCCGATCATAGAACTTCACTACTTCAGTACTAAATAGGAGCGAACTTGAAGCTAGAACTACAATTACCAGCTCAAAAACGGATAGTGGTGTTGTGTGGAATAGGGTTTGAAGTTGAGGAAGATACACCACTGCTAATTGTAGAAGTAAGGAGATTGTAGTGCCCAATACGAGATACTTGTTTGAAAAGAAACCGACTTTAAATACGGATTCTCTTTCTGAACGGACAATAAAAGAGTGAAAGAGCTGAAGAAAAACCATATTCGTGAATGCAGCTGTTCGTGCAGTATCCAAATTTGAATAGGAAATCCCTAAAGGAGAGAACACGCCTAACACAAAACTGTACAAAAGCAGAGTGGATACCAACATAACCGTTGCGACAAAAATCATATTAAAAAACATCCTTCTCGTTATCACAGGCTCTAGAGGATCCCTCGGACGATGAAGCATAATACCCGCCTCAGCAGGATCGGCCGCAAGCGCCAACGCAGGAAAACTATCAGTAACAAGGTTAATCCACAAAATCTGAACCGCGACAAGCGGTATGGGCAGGCCAATCATCAATCCTATAAATATAGTTAGTATTTCACCAACATTCGTGGAAAGAAGATAGTAAATAGTCTTCTTAATATTGTTATAAATTGTACGCCCTTCTTCAACAGCAGCCACAATGGAAGCAAAATTGTCGTCAATGAGAATCATTTCCGAAGCCTCCTTAGCAACATCTGTACCAGTTATCCCCATGGCAATCCCAATATCAGCCTTCCTCAAAGCAGGAGCATCGTTTACGCCATCACCTGTCATGGCCACTATTTGGTTTTTCTTTTTTAGGGAGTTTACTATTCTGAGTTTGTGTTCTGGAGATACTCGGGCGTAGACGGCGACTTCCTGTACTGCTTCATCAAGTTGCGCGTCACTCATTTTTTCTAAATCTGCACCGGTTAATACTTTTCCATCTCTCTCTAGTAGTCCTAGTTTTCTTGCTATTGATTTAGCCGTGAATTCGTTGTCTCCAGTGATCATAACTACTTTGATGCCTGCTTTTTTAGCTGTTTGAACTGCCATAATGGCTTCATCTCTGGGGGGATCCAACATACCCTGGAAGCCTACGAAAATTAGATCTTTTTCTATGTTTTCTGATGTGTATTCTTGATGTTCGGTTGGTAGTTCTCTGTAGGCTAGAGCTAGGACTCGTAGGGCATCACTTGCCATGTTTTGGTTAATTTTTAGGAGTTCTTCTTTCTCTTTGCTGGTTAGTTCTCTGATTTGCCCATCGGTGTATATTTTACTGCTTAAATTTAGCACTACTTCTGTGGCTCCTTTAATGCATGCAATTTTTGTTCCTTGGGGTGTTTCATGAATTGTGGACATGAGTTTTCGTTCGGATTCGAAGGGTATTTCTGCTATCCTTGGGTATTGTTCACTAAGTTCTTTTTGTTTGAGACCTGCTTTCTCTGCGGCGACGATGAGCGCTCCTTCGGTGGGATCGCCAATTATGCGCCAGTTGCCATTTTTCTCTAATTTTGCGTTGTTACAGAGCGCACCAATAGTCAACAGTAGTTTAAGGCTTGGAATTTGTTTTGGGTCAATTACAGAATTATTGTGATAGAACTTGCCTTTAGGTTCATAACCCACATTGGTTACATCAAAGATACTATTATTAACATATAACTTTATTACAGTCATCTCATTTCGAGTAAAAGTTCCCGTCTTATCAGAACAGATGATTGTGGCGCTCCCAAGAGTTTGCACAGCAGGGAGTTTTCTTATAACGGCGTTCCTCTTCACCATCCTCTGAACCCCAAGAGCGAGAGTAATGGTAACCACAGCAGGCAAGCTTTCAGGTATGGCTGCTACAGCCAGACCAACGGCGTTCAGAAACATATCAAAAACATGTCCTTCTCTTAGAGTCCCTATAAGGAAGACAATCAAACATATGACTATAACAGCATAAGTTAATTTTTTAGCCAAATCCCTCAACTTAACCTGCAGCGGAGTTTCCTCTGTTTCTACGGTTTGAATCAGCTCCGCTATTCTTCCGATTTCTGTTCTCATACCAGTGGACACTACATAACCAATTCCTCTCCCCCTAGTTATAATGGTGCCCATATAAGCCATGTTTTTTCTATCAGCAATGGGCAGCCTTTTTTCCTCCAAGCGCTCAGCCTTCTTTTTAGCTGGGATTGATTCTCCTGTTAGTAGGGATTCGTCTATTTCAAGGCTAGTGGATTCTAAAAGGCGAATATCTGCTGGCACACGTTCTCCAGTTTCAATCAATACTAAGTCTCCGGGAACCAATTCACTGGCTAATATCTCTTCCTGATGCCCTCCACGTATTACAATTGCGTGGGGCGCTGTTAGTTTTTTGAGAGCTTCTATTGATTTTTCGGCTCTGTATTCTTGGAAAAAGCCCAAGAGTGCATTTAAAATGATTACAACTATAATCACTAAAGCATCAGTGAAGTCTCCTAGGAAGAGTGCAATAATCGCGGCAGCAACAAGAACTAGGATCAAGTAGTTTTTAAATTGCGACGCGAAAATCGTTAAAGCAGAGGGCCCCTTTTTCTCTCTCAAGATATTTGGGCCAAATTCCTCCAATCTGCGTTTAGCCTCTTCAGGGGTTATGCCTAACCGCCCAGTTTTTAAAGCAGTCTCAACACTCTCAATACTCATCGTATGCCATACAGGTTCGTTTTCCAATGCAATCATCTCAGTTGGTAAATAGAAAAACGTGCGGATACATGGTAAATTCTGCTTTCCAAATATTTATAACTGATAACTATCCTTCTAAAATTTTCTAAATTCGCGTCCATTTTTGCAAAAAGGGTATTAATTATCTTTCACATCTCGGAATAACGATTAGGCGGGTATAAAACATTAACCTTTAAGGCAAGAAATACTAAAAATATGCTTTAAATTGTTTCAAAACTAGTTTCGCGGTGTATATTTGTTCGATTTCGCCTTCGATAAAAGCTTTCATAGGGCTTCTTTTCTGATTTAGAGCCTCAAAATTGAGGATAGAATCGGACTACATCGCCAACTAGTTTTATGTTTCAGAACAAAGAAGCTAAAAGTACTTTCATATTCTCCGCGAATATTTTTGATTACCTCGATTACCTTTTTTTGCCTGCGTAAATTGAATATTCCCGCAAAATATTATAAGAAAGGACGGACAATTCCTTCTCTGGCCTTCAAAACCCAAAAAAGTATAAAAAAGGGGAGGTGAAGAATGTGGAGATAGATATAACTAATGATTTTTAAAGCGGCCCTTACCCAAAAACACGAATTTCCGGTAATTTAATTTTATAGAAAAATTGCATCTTTAAAATTATGGAGGGTGAGCATACAAAGAAGACATTGCTCCTCTACATGGTTCTTGAAGTCGGTGATTTGTTATTTTATCGTCTTTAAATAAACTTTAAAAACGAATCCAAGTGATAGTAAAAGCTTAAAGGTTTAAATGGTCTTGGTTTCAAAAACGAGCATATACCATTAAAAACTTGTTCTACCAAAAGCGTTATTGAGAGTTATTGGAGGAAAAAATATGTCAAAGAAAGCAAAAACCAAGAAGGGAGTGGAGGAAATAGAGGAGGAGGAAATAGAGAAAATCGTTGAAGAAATGGAAAAAGAAGCGGTAGAGGAGAAGAAGAAAAAGAAAGAGGAAGAAGAAAAGGAAGCGGTGAAAAAAGAGAGGAAAAAGGAGAGTCGGGAAAAAAGGGAACCCATAGTTAGAGAGGGTCTATCGGATATTGAAAATGAGATTTTAAAGATTATAGCAAAGGAGCCGAGGAGACCGAGAGCCATTACGAGAATTTTGAAGGGTAAATTAAATCAGAATGAAGTAGTAGTTCTCCTCAGAAAGTTGGAGGAGAAAAAAGTAGTCAGAAGAGAAGGAGCCAAGTCATGGATAGCCGCTTAAAAACTAGGTAACGCTGTTTCACATGCCCAGTTTACCGGGGTTCAGAATGCCTTTAGGGTCAAAGGCCTCCTTTATTTTTTTTATGTATTTTAGCCCTTCTCCGTGTATCCTTCTCATCCATTCTGCTCTTAGTGCCCCTATTCCATGCTCAGCAGAAATGTTTCCCCCAAGAGACATGGCGGTTTCATAAACTTCTCTGGTCAAGTTTTTTAGTTTCCGCCATTCTTCAGGATTCCTTACATCTATTAGTACTCCAGAATGAATGTTGCCGTCTCCCGCATGGCCATAGAGGCCTACAGGAATTCCATACTTTTTTGATATTTCTTGAAATCTTTTCACCATATCCGGAATTTTGGAGATAGGCACACAAACATCTTCCGCCTCGTAGACACGTACCAGTCTTCTATCCAGATTCATAATCGCCCCACCAGCGGCTTCTCTTCCCTGCCACAGCATTAGTTTTTTTTCGGGATCAGCAGTCCATTGAACATTTAGAGATTTATGTTTTTTACACGTTTCAACAATGATTTCGATTTGTCTCTGAACCTCCTCACGTGTACCATCAACTTCAAAGTACAATATAGCCTCAACCTCAGGTAGTTTTAACTCTTTGATATAGGCGTTTACTGCCTTGATGATTCCACGATCCATTATCTCAATCGCAGCAGGTACTGTGCGACTAAGAACAGAGTTAACTGTTTTGGTGGCTTCGTAGACATCTTTGAATGGAGCCACTATTACCGCGGTTTCCTCTGGTAGAGGTATTATCCTAAGCAAGGCCTCTGTAATTATACCGAGCGTACCCTCTGTTCCCACAAACAGTTGTAATAAATCCAAACCTAAACTTCTCTTCAGAGTTTTGCCCCCTAGCTCAAGCACTTCACCCGACGCTAAAACAACCTTAAGACCCAGAACAAAATTTCTGGTGACCCCATATTTTACCGCGGTCATCCCCCCAGCATTTGTAGAAATCATACCTCCGATAGTGCACATTTTCTTGCTACCAGGAGTGGGGGGAAAAAAGAATCCACGCTTATTTAACACTTGGTTGAGTTCGTTCTGAATCACTCCTGGCTCCACCCTGACGCAGAAGTTATCCAAGTCGATTTCTAGTATTTTGTTCATCTTTGAAAGGTCTATAACTATTCCCCCCTTGAGAGGAACCGCTCCTCCACACAGACCCGTTGCGGCCCCCCTAGGAGTCACCGGTATTCCGTTAGTATTGGCGAACTTCATTATCTCAGAGACATGGTCTGTGGTCTGAGGAAAAACAACCACGTCGGGAATTGAACTATATAGGGAAGCATCCATAGAGTAACAGTATCTATCAACAATGTCACTTTTAACATTTTCCTCTCCAACAATACCACACAAACTTTTTATCAGATCTTCTTCCAAGACAGTAACACCTCATACAGGAATTGAATGCCACCAAAGCAACTGGTTCTTCCAGAGGCGATGACGAATAGGAATTAAACATATTATCATCAAACATTTTCACTTAATTTTTAGAATTTTAGGGTAAAAAAATTAGTATGTACGCTTTTATTTGGAAATGATTGTAGGCCCTTCAACTATTTCTATGTACTCGTTTAGGGATTTTACATTCAGTTTTTTATTTTTCATAGCCTTTAGGGCTTTAACTAGAGCACTAGCCATTTTAAAGTTTGTTACCACGGGAATATTATATTCCGTAGCCTTCCTCCTTATCACATACTCGTCGCTCATCATCTCGGCAAACTTTTCAAGAGTGCCAGTTCTCACAATATTTATTACTAGATCGATTTTGCGGTTAACTAGATAGTCTCTTATGTTTGGCTTTCTTTGTGTCTCCCTCATCTTGTAAACGGTTTCCACATTATCTAAACCTTCCCTTAGAAAGGCTTCAGCAGTATGCTCTGTTGCGTAGATTTTGTAGCCCATTTCTGAAAATTCTTTTGCTAGAGGCAAAAGTTTGTCCTTAAGTTCCTTACCTCCAACACTTATTAGCACGCTTCCACCATTTAAGGGCACCTTGAACTCCGCGGCTAAAAGAGCCTTTAGGAAGGCTTCATCAAAGCTCTCGCCGAGACAAGCTACTTCGCCAGTTGAAACCATCTCCACTCCAAGTACGGGGTCGGCTCCCTCGAGGCGCATAAATGAAAATTGGGGAACTTTAATTCCAGTATGATGAATTTCTGGTGAGCGAAGAGCATTTATCTCTCTCAGCTTTTTGCCCAACATCACCGCCGCAGCCTTCTCCATAAGATTAATGCCCTTAGTTTTACTTACAAAAGGCATTGATCTGGAGGCTCTCAGATTACACTCAATGACATATACCTCACCATTTTTAACTAGATACTGAATGTTAAAGGGTCCCTTAATATTAAGAGCCTTGGCAATTTTGTGACTATAATGCTCCACCTTGTCTATCGTATCCCTTGATAGGCTGTGGGGAGGTATACTCATTGTTGCGTCGCCGGAATGGACGCCGGCATCTTCCACATGTTCTATAACTGCCCCTATAAGAACATCTTCTCCATCGCAAACCCCATCTACTTCGACTTCTCTAGCCTCTTCTATGAACTTGGATATTACTACTGGATGCTCTTTTGAGACTCTAGCGGCTAGAACTAAGAAGTCTTCTAAATGTTCATCACTGTAAGCCACCCTCATAGCTGCCCCTGAAAGAACATAGCTTGGTCGAACCAGTACGGGGTACCCCACCCTATTGGCGAAGTTTTTTGCCTCTTCAAGCGATGAAAGCTTCTGCCATGGGGGTTGGGGAATATTCAGTGAGTCCAGAAGGGCGCTAAACTTGGCTCTGTCCTCTGCCCTGTCAATGTCCTCCGCACTTGTTCCCAGAATTTTTACGCCATTATTCGCTAGCCTTATGGCTATATTGTTGGGCATCTGCCCACCCACAGAAACGATAATCCCAAGAGGACTTTCTTTTTCGTATATGTCCATTACCCTTTCAAAGCTCAATTCTTCAAAGTATAATTTGTCGCTCATATCATAATCGGTTGAGACGGTCTCTGGATTGTAATTAATCATTATGGCCTCGTCCACGCCGCTATTTTTTAAGGCTAGAGTTGTATTTACGCAACACCAATCGAATTCTACAGAACTGCCGATTCTATATGTTCCAGCTCCCAGAACGATAACTTTATTCTTATTCTCGAAAACGATGTCGTCTTCTTCTCCTCCATAGGTCATGTATAGATAATTTGTTTTGGCTGGCCACTCGGCTGCCAGAGTATCTATCTGGTTTACCACAGGTAGTATACCTAGTTTCTTCCTCAGTTTTCTTATCTCATTTTCACTTGTGTTCAGACAATTGGCGATTTGTTCATCGGAAAAACCTAGTCTTTTAGCCTCCTTCAAAGCCTTCTTAATCTCTTGAGAATCAAGGCTGAGATTTTTCAAATACTCCTCCATGTTAATTATGTTCTGTATCTTGTATAGAAACCATTTATCGATGCCAGTCAAAGAATAAATTTCATCAACCGAAACCCCCCTCTTCAGTGCCTTAACTATTTTGAATATTCTTTCGTCAGTAGGATTAGATAAAAGATATTTGATGTGCTCTATGGGCTCTGGTTTAATCTCATCCACATTCCCCACTAATCCTAAAGCGCCAATATCCAGCATTCGCATAGCCTTTTGAATAGCCTCCTCAAAGCACCGACCGATGGCCATAACCTCCCCCACACTTTTCATTTGCGTGCCAATGTGTCTATTCACATTGATAAACTTTTGAAGATCCCATCGGGGTATTTTAACAACCACATAATCTAAAGCGGGCTCAAAACACGCCGTGGTTACGCCAGTTACCTTATTGGTTAGTTCGGGCAAAGTGTATCCTATAGCCAGTTTTGCGGCAATGTATGCTAGGGGGTAGCCCGTGGCTTTTGATGCAAGTGCAGAAGAACGTGATAGCCGAGCATTGACCTCAACAGCGTAGAAATCAAGCGACTGCGGATGTAATGCGTACTGGATGTTACACTCTCCTACAATTCCTAAATACCGTATAACCCGAATAGAAGCCTCCCTTAGAGTGTGGTACTCCTTGTTTGTGAGAGTTTGGCTAGGAGCCACCACAATCGATTCTCCAGTGTGAATACCCATAGGATCAAGGTTCTCCATGTTACACACAGTTATACAGTTGTCTTTAGAGTCACGAACCACTTCGTATTCTATCTCCTTCCATTTACCGACATACCGTTCTATAAGAACTTGGGAAATCATACTCTGAGCTAAGGCCCTACCTACAATATCTTCAAGTTCGTCCTTATTGTGGGCTACACCAGAACCCTGCCCACCTAAAGTGTACGCCACTCTAACCATAACGGGATAACCTATTTTCTCAGCTATTTTAAGAGCCTCATCCACAGAGGAAGCAGTGGCACTATCCAGAACCTTAACTCCGGCTTCCATCATTGCCCTTCTGAAAAGTTCCCTATCCTCAGTGAGTTCTATGGCTCTAATGGGCGTTCCTAAGACTTCAACATTGTATTTTTCAAGAACACCGCTCTTAGCTAGTTCAACACCACAGTTAAGTGCAGTTTGGCCCCCGAAGCTCAGTAGAATTCCGTCAGGCTCCTCTCTCCTAATAATCTCCTCAACAAAATAGGGAATAACCGGTAACAAATATACTCTATCAGCAAATCCGGGGTCTGTTTGGATAGTTGCTATGTTTGGATTTACAAGAACAGTTTCGATGCCCTCCTCTTTCATTGCCTTCAAAGCTTGACTTCCAGAATAGTCGAACTCTCCCGCTTGGCCAATTCTTACAGCTCCACTTCCCAGTATTAAGACTTTTTTAATCCAGTCAAGCTTGGGCATTTTATGCACTCTCCAACATGTTTAAGAAGACATCGAAAAGATATTCTGAGTCTAATGGCCCCGCTGAATGCTCTGGATGGAACTGAACAGAGAAAACGCTACGCTTTTTGTGTCTGACACCCTCAACGGTTTTATCATTTACGTTGAGGAACCATACTTCCAGCTCAGTGTTTTTGAGTGACTCCAAACTAACCGCGTAGCCGTGATTCTGTGTGGTGATGTAACACCTACCAGTACTCACATCGACGCAAGGCTGGTTCTGAGAACGATGCCCGTATTTTAACTTGTACGTGTCGCCGCCACAGGCTAGGGAAACTATTTGATTACCGAAACATATGCCCATCACAGGAATATTGTATTCTATTAGAGTGCTGACAGTGGCGATTGTGTTTTGAACCTTCTTAGGATCCCCAGGACCGTTAGTAACTAATATTCCAGAGGGTTTATAATCCATAATTTCTTCTGCGGAGAAGTTATATGGGACCCTCACCACATCCACTCCGCGGTGTAGGAGTTCACGTATGATGTTATATTTTACTCCACAATCTATGACAATAACTTTTTTTCGTCCCAAATTATTGTAAATTATTGGCTCCTTACATGTAACTTTAGATACAAGATCCAAATCATTGGGGTCAGGTACTCTCTTGGCCTCATTAATTAGCCTATCCAAGTCGGGTTCCACATTTTCTTTAAAAACTTCTAAGATGCCTAACATTACACCGTGTTCCCGAAGCTTTTTTGTTAACATTCGGGTATCTATTTTCTGTACACCTGGTATACCCTCATCTTCAAGCCATTGACCAAGAGTCTGTTGAGACTGCCAATGGTGTGGTGTACTACAATACTCGTGAACTACTAGCCCCTCCACCTTAATACTATCAGATTCAAAAAAGCTGGGAATCATCCAACGGTCAAAAACAGTCCGAGAAGGAACTCCGTAATTACCTATTAAAGGGTAGGTTAGAACTAGAATTTGGCCCTCGTAAGAGGGGTCGGTGAGTGCTTCAGGGTATCCTACCATTCCAGTATTGAACACCACTTCGCCGCAAACCTTACCTGTGGCGCCAAAACCGGTGCCTATAAAATAGGAGCCGTCTTCAAGTGCCAGTACAGCTGTCCTTTCTTTTTCGGATAACTCTTTCTTGAACACTGCAACCCTCGGCAAACTCATCATTCTGAATATTTAAATTTTATGAAGTAAATGGAACACCACTTTGAAAACAGTGTTCCACCAGCTTATGACCAATAAATGATTAGCGGTCAAAAAAGATGTTCTTTGAAGAAGCGGATAAGGGAATACCGAGAATGTAGTCGGCGTCAATCAGATTCAGGAGTTTTGCCGCAACTCCAATACGGTACATTACCCGGTTATCTACACTTATCAGAGCCGCTGTTTTTACAGCTGAACCAATTGCTATACCTAGGTCAACAAGTTTAAGACAACAAAAGGGCCCCGGAAAAGGGACACCGCTTTTTTCATGCTTCAAAAATTCCTCACAAGTGAGAAAACCACAGGCACCACAATTAACTTGGGGAGTATCCGTATTTTTAATTCCCAAAAGTAGAACCGTTATAGCCTGCTCCACTCCCATAGCGTCTCTATGAAAATTTTCCCCCGCAACTTCAGCCAGTTGATGCATTTGTTCCGCTATTTTTTTCTTCTCCTCATCAGAAACAAGCGCTATAATAACCGAATCCTGACCCAAACCCTTGGGTGCAGTTTTCGCACTTATCATCATTTGGAAAGCAACACTCAACACACCTTCCTTCTTCACATCATCAAAATATTTAACCATATCTAATCCTCCAATTTATTTTTAATAAAGCCTTTAAAATCCTCTCATAAAAAACAATAAGGAAACTAGTTTGTAATTCCCATTTCTCAATTTTTGCGGGCGGAAAATTTAAGCTAATCCAGAATACTTGCTTTGCTCCTAAGCTTTCTGAGAGTTTCATCCAGAGTCTCAACCACCACTCTGGTTCCATTTATAGTCTCCATAAATCCTATTTCACTATGATATCGGGGAACAACTTGTATGTGAAAATGCTTCACGCTGGCACCGGCAGCTTCACCCTGATTAACACCTATATTGAAGCCATGAGGATGGTAAACTTCCTTAAGCAGTCTCACAGATTTCTGGGTTAACAGAAATAGTCCGCTGACCTCCTCACTGCTCAACTCCTCAAAATCTTCAACATGCCTAATAGGGAAAATCAAAAGGTGACCGGGATTATAAGGATATATATTTAGAACCACCATGTAATCCTTGTTTTCATAAACAATTTTTTGTTGAACCTCTGGATTTCTCTCCGCTATGGAGCAAAGAATGCAATCCACTTTTGGCCTGTTTTCACCTCTAGCATAATTTCCTTTAGAGGGAACGCAAATGTAGGAGCGAAACTTCTTTATCAACCTTTTATCACTCCAACTCCTTGTGAGGGAGAGATAATTCTCACTTAGCATCGTTCCAGAATTTGGAGCGTTGTATAAAAATTGCTAGAACCTTATTTTAAAATATTACGCCTTATATAAACCAATTATGAACGAGAGGAGGGCAAGCAAACCTATAACTTCAAATATGACCAGATTTTTAGCCGTTAGGTTGACTAATATAGCACTGTAGGTGAATCCAAAAGCATTTAAATAATCCGCAATTAAGCCGTTGTAGGGATGATAGGCTCCAGCTACACCTCCATATAAATTCATGAAAAACAAAATGGTAAAAGCGCCCATAAAGAACAGAAGGAATTTGGAGCCTGAATTCTTATATGAGTAGTAAGCCAGACCAGCTAAAAGCAAGTATCCACAGCCTATGGCAACCATCAAAACAGAAGCTACATCAAATAAGAAACTCATTTACTTCCCTCCTTAACTAGCTCACCTCTAATCCTACTAGCGAAAATCATAGCCAAGCCGAAAAACACTATAGCAATGAAATGGAAAGACTGAAAAATAAGCCACATTTCCTGCTGGGCGTAAAACATGTAATCCAAACCAAACTTCAACCAATCATAAACCTCTATAAGGTAATAATAAGATACATCAAGTACAGGCTCAAAATAAAGGGAGCCGATCTCAACCATCATTAAAACTAGAAAGGATAATGCGAGAAAAACAAAGAGTGCCCCTCTCTTCTTTCTATAATAAACTATCGAACATCCGCAAAGAATGGCATATCCTACAATAGCAATTAAACCCAAGTACATCACAAGGGGTTCAAGCATAGCAACAGATCCAACCACAAAAACCACCAACCTAAAAATCGTACACTAATATGCGCATTACCTCTAAAAATCTTTCGAAACAAAAAAATAAGAGGAAAAAGAGACTCATTTTTTTGTTTCGCCTGTTTTAGCTTTCATCTTTTTATTGTAGGGTATGATTTTTGCCGCTCTTCCACTGCGTAGTGATTAAGTTTTTAGTAATGGTTTTAGGCGGGGTGGGTTTAAAAAGAGACGAACAAAAACGCTTCTTTTGGAAAATAATGGAGCCCGGGCAGGCCCTTACCACCAAAAATTATCTGAAACAACATCCTCCACATAGTGGAGCAGGCGAAAAACAATTTAAATCCCAGCAGAGAATCAGCGCCAGAGTCGAACGAGGCCCAAAAAATAAATAAAAAGAGAAAAAAGGGGCTAAACTACATCATGCCGGGCATCCCGCCCATACCGGGTGGGCCGCCTCCAGGCATTCCAGGTTTTCCTCCAGAAGTACCCTCGCCGCCCTTGGATTCGCTGTGAGGCTTGGAAGCTATGACATCATCAATTCTCAGAATCATCTCAGCAGCTTCACTTGCTGAAACTATAGCTTGCTTCTTCACACGTAGTGGTTCAAGGACACCTGCCTTAAGCATGTCAGCGACTTCACCTGTATTAATGTTTACACCCATCCAAAGGCCGTCCTTCTCGTGAGCTGCACGAAGCTTCACAATGATGTCCAGCTGATCATGACCTGCATTTTCGGCCAGTGTTTTGGGAATAATTTCTAGGGAATCAGCGAAGGCTTCAATAGCTAATTGTTCACGGCCACCGATGGACTCGGCGTAATCTCTTAAGCGTTTTGCGAGTTCTACTTCTGGTGCTCCGCCTCCAGCCACCATTTTCCGATCTTCGATTACGTCTCTGACCACACTGAGGGCGTCGTTCAGAGCGCGCTCACCTTCATCTACAACATGTTCAGTGCCGCCTCGAATTACAATGGTTACAGCTTTGGGGTTTTTACATTCACGGACGTAAACCATTTTGTCAGTTGCGACCTTAAGTTCCTCAACAAGACCTGCGTAGCCTAGGTGTTCAGGCTTAAGTTCCTTCAAACTTGTAACGATGGTAGCGCCAGTAGCCTTGGCTAACTTTTCCATATCTGATTTCTTAACCCTGCGAACTGCTGCTATGCCTGCCTTTGCCAAATAATGCTGTGCAGTGTCATCTATGCCCTTCTGGGAGAATATGACGTTTGCTCCGGTATTCTTTATGGTTTCAACCATTTGTTTTAGTAGGTTTTGTTCTTCGTCTAAGAAGGCTTGCATCTGCGTCGGGTCGCTTATTCGAATTTCTGCATCGAACTCCGTTTTTTCAATTTCTATTGCTGCGTCTACCAGTGCTATTTTCGCATTCTTGATTATTTTGGGCATAGCTGGATGTACTAGTTCCTTATCTACCACCATGCCTTGTACCAGTTCTGTTTCTAGAATACTTTTTCCCTGCTTTTTAACCAGATTAACCATGTCTCGGTTGGCTTCAATTTTGCCATCCTTCTTTTCTGCAATTTGTTTTATGGCTTTTACTGCGATGTCTGCGAAGTGTTCTTTTGCTCCTAGCACTGATTTGCTGTTCATAGAGGTAATTGCAATTTTTTTGAGAGTTTCCACGTCTTCAGGGTCTACCTCGATAGCTATCTGGTCCAGTATTCTCTTGGCCTCATCTGTAGCTTTCTTGTATCCGCTAACTATAATTGTTGGGTGAATTTTTTGGTCAAGGAGCTCCTCTGCTCTCTTCAAAAGTTCACCTGCAATTATGACTGCGGTGGTAGTTCCGTCGCCGACCTCGTCGTCCTGGGTTTTTGCCACTCCGACCAGCATTTTAGCGGCTGGATGTTGAACCTCTATTTCATCCAGAATCGCTGCACCGTCGTTTGTTATGGTAACGTCTCCCAAGCTGTCAACGAGCATCTTGTCCATACCTCTTGGTCCCAGTGTAGATCTCACAGCTTCCGCTATTACTCTTGCAGCCATTATGTTTGACCTTTGTGCATCTTTTCCACGGGTTCTTTCTGAGCCTTCTTTAAGTATTAGTACGGGTACTCCTCCTAGTTGTGCCATTTACTTTTCCTCCACATATTTTTGTTTTTAGCATTTGATGATTTTTATTCGATTTTTATTCCTCTTCCTTTTTTCTCCTTTTTGGGAATTTTTATTTCTAATATTCCGTTTTTATAGCTTGCTTTAGCTTGTTCTGGAATAGTTACAGCTGGAAGTTTGACTTTTTTATAGAATTTGTCTCCAGCTTTTATCTCCACCTCATTTTCTGTGCTGTTTAGCTGGATGTCTTGTTTATCTATCCCGGGTGTTTCGGCTACAATTATTATTTCATTCTCCGTTTCGATCACGTCTGTGAGGGGTTCTCTGACTTCCGATACACCCTTCAACACAGAGCTTGGTTCAGATCCCAATCCGGTTCCCCTTGGTAAGTTTCCAAATTCTCTGATTTCTGGTTTCCCGTCTGGTCCAATTGTCATACTCCATCCATAGACAAAGGGCCCTGTTATTTCCGTTCCATCAGAGAGCCTTCTTTTAGGGAGTTTTTCTAGGTCTTTTAGATCTATACCGGAAAACGGAAAGTCAGACAGGAACTCTCTCTGCATCTCTTCGAACATTTCCCTAATTTCGTCGAAAAAGTTTCTGTACCTTTTTCTCCTTTCCCAGAAACTCATTGGTGTCACCCTTTTTGGATTTACTTAGGAGAAATGAGTTAGATTCACGTCGGGGTGTACCAGCACTTCTATATAAATATTTCGAATCAAATGAACGCGCGGTGCAGATTCATTCGATTTCGCCTTCGATAGAAGCTTTTATAGGGCTTCTTTTCTGATTTAGAGCCTCGAAATGAGGGATAGAATCGGACTAATCTACATCACCCAAATGGGGACCTCGTCTTAAGTATGTAGCTTCTCTTCTATGCGTAATCGTTTGATCCTCTCCAAAAAAGGAGGCTTTACAGGGCTTCCTTCCAAGTAAGCCTAAAAAAAGGAGTAAGACCAGCTAACC